>CAMKTM010000014.1 GCA_946415695.1 uncultured Prevotellaceae bacterium
AAGCTGGTGGATGCCAAGGTTATCGGTTCTGCCTACGCACTCATCTTCTGGATTCAGAACATAGGTCTGTGGCTCTTCCCCTTGCTCATCGGCAAGGTGTTGGACAAGACCAATCCCGGTGTTACCGACCCGACACAGTTCGACTACACCGCTCCGCTGGTCATGCTGGCCTGCCTCGGCGTGGCAGCCCTCCTGCTTGGCTTCGTCCTGAAGGTCGTCGATAAGAAGAAAGGACTGGGCCTCGAAGAGCCAAACATCAAGTAAAAAAAGACGTTTTCCAAAGCCCTTGATATTCAAAAGGGCAGGAAATGTTAAAATAAAGGCACGCTCTTATTGCGACAAGAGCGTGCCTTTATTGTAATAAGAGCGTGCCTCGTTTGCAAACATGGCGTGCGTTGTTGACAAACATGGCGTGCGTCGTTGACAAACATGGCGTGCGTCGTTTTCATTTATTGACCGTCGCGAAGGCCAGGTTGTAGGGCGAGATTTGTTTTCGCAATGTGTTTTTTTCGCCGCTTCCGCATAATTCCTAACGCTTAATTCTTAATTCTTAATTCTTTTTTGTACCTTTGTGCACGAAATATACTTCAAAACTTCAACTGTTATGACAATAAGACACATTTCTATGCTGCTTGCAGCGTTTGTTCTGGGTGCATTGAGTCTCATGGCTCAAACCATCAGCCCCAATCAAGGCTATCGGCTCGAAATCGGCGACGGCCTTGCCCTCGACAATCAAAATGGTACCATCACCTTCTCTCCCGTCAACAAGAAGTCGCAGACGCAGGTGTGGCGCATCTTGCAGTCCGACCGTCAGGGCTACTGGTGCCTCTACAGCCCCAGTGGCGAGATGGCGCTCGACAACGGCAACCACGGCCCGAAAGAGGGCGAAGTGCTTACTTGGGCCATCAATCCCACCAACCCCAATCAGCAGTGGCTCATCGAAGCCTCGCCCCTGTCTTCCCACAAGGGAGAGGGAGAAGCCGTCGTCCTGACCTGCGCCGCAAGCAACCTCAAACTCGGCTACAACGACACTTGCCAGCCGGGCGGACACGTCTGGCAAATGAAGGCGGACAACAGCAGCAACAACGTACAGTGGCGTCTCGTGAAGACAAACCTGAAGGTGGATGAACAGAAATCCGTCGCCATCTCCAAGAACGATTGGGAGAACGAGACCATCTTCGGCATCAACAAAGAACCCGGACGCGCCACGATGCTGCTCTATGCCAACAGCAAAGAGATGAAGGCCGATGCCGCATACCAGAAGCCCTGGCTCTGGCCCAACAGCTCCCTGCGCATCATGCTGAACGGACAATGGAAGTTCCACTGGGTGCCGAAGCCCGAAGACCGCCCAAAGGATTTCTACAAGACGAACTTCGACGCTTCCGCCTGGGCAACCATCCCCGTCCCTTCCTGCTGGGAGATGCAGGGCTACGGCACACCCATCTATACCAACGTCACCTATCCCATCAAGAACGTGCCGCCACTCATTCGTGGCCAGGAGGGATACACCGTCCTGAACGAACCGAACGCCGTGGGCAGCTACCGTCGCACCATCAAAGTGCCTGCCTCGTGGAACGGACGAGAAATCTATCTCCACTTCAACGGCATCTACAGCGCCGCCTACGTCTGGGTGAACGGACAGAAGGTGGGCTATACACAAGGCCCGAACAACGACTCGGAGTTCGACGTGACGAAGTACATCAAGCCAGGCACCGAGAACCTCGTCTGCGTTGAGGTCTATCGTTGGAGCGACGGCTCGTACATCGAGGACCAGGACATGTTCCGCATGAGCGGCATACATCGCGACGTCTATCTCGAAGCACGCCAGAAGCTGCACGTGCAGGACGTCCGGCTCCGTTCGATGATAGGCGGTCACGGACGCAGAGATGGTCAATCGTCAATGGAGAATGGCCAATGGAAACCCAGCCGCGCCTTCCTCGGCATAGAAGTAGCCCTGCAGAACCTCGACAAAAAGCCCACAGATGCCCGCATCGACGTAGAGCTGGTCGATCCCCAAGGGACTACCATACAGACAGCCATCCTGCAAGTCACAGACATACAGAAAGGCATCAAACCGGCACAACTGCACCTCGAAGTGCAGAACCCCGAACTTTGGAGCGCCGAAAAGCCCAACCTCTACACCGTCAACATCAGTGTCG
The DNA here is from genome assembly GCA_946415695.1 of uncultured Prevotellaceae bacterium. Taxonomy (GTDB): domain Bacteria; phylum Bacteroidota; class Bacteroidia; order Bacteroidales; family Bacteroidaceae; genus Physcousia. The sequence continues at coordinate 2,160 of CAMKTM010000014.1, forward strand.
GCGGAGACGTCTATACACAGAAGTACGGCTTCCGCAAGATAGAGAACCGCAACGGACAAGTCTTCATCAACGGCAAGCGCGTGATGTTCAAGGGCGCAGACCGACATGACACACATCCCGTCTATGGCAAGGCTGTCCCCGTGGAAAGCATGATTGAGGACATCCTCCTGATGAAGCGCAACAACCTCAACACCGTCCGCACCAGCCACTATCCCAACGACCCGCGCATGTATGCCCTCTACGACTACTACGGCATCTACACGATGGACGAGTGCGACCTGGAATGTCACGGCAACCACAGCCTCAGCAAGAAGCCAAGCTGGCGAGCTCAGTATGTTGACAGGCAGGTGCGCATGGTGCTTCGCGACCGCAACCACCCCAGCGTCATCTTCTGGAGCATGGGTAACGAAAGCGGTGGCGGCGACAACTTCGTGGCTTGCAAAAAAGCCATTCAGGAGCTCGACGACCGCCTCATCCACTACGAAGGCATGAACGAAGTGGCAGACATGGACAGCCGCATGTATCCTGGCATAGACTACATGATAAGACTCGACAAACAGGCCGACCTCCAAGGACGTCCCTTCTTCCTCTGCGAATATGCCCACGCCATGGGCAACGCCATCGGCAACCTACAAGAGTATTGGGACTACATAGAGTTCAAGAGCAAACGCATGATAGGCGGCTGCATCTGGGACTGGGTTGACCAAAGCCTCTGCAAGTGGGGCGAACCAAAAACCAATATGTACTACGGCGGCGGCTTCGGCGACTATCCCAACGACAACGACTTCTGCTGCAACGGCATCATCACTGCCGACCGCCACGTCACACCGAAACTGCAAGAAGTAAAGAAGGTATATCAGTACGTTGACTTCAAGCTGACCAACGACAAGAAGATACGCATCCGCAACCGCTACTGCTTCACGCCTCTCAGCCAGTTCACCTTCCACTACCAACTGCTTCGCGACGGTCGCATGGTAAAGGGCGGCATAACGTCACTGCCCGAAGTGCTGCCCGGCGACAGCTGCTTCATCGACCTTCCCTGCGAGGTGCCTGCCGAGGAGGGCATCTACCACCTCAACCTCTCGCTGCAACTCCAGAATGCTACCAACTGGGCAGAAGCAGGGCACGAGGTGGCCCGCGAGCAACTCCTGCTCCGCGACGGCAAACCCACGCTCACGGCGGCTGCCACAACGCCGCTGAACCTGACCTTGGAAGAGAAGAACCAGCAGATAATTGTCACCGCAGAAGGTTTCGCCTTTGCCGTCAGCAAGCAGACAGGCGCCGTGACTAAACTCCAATACAACGGAAGACCAGTCCTTGTGGCAGGCAGCAGGAAACCTTTTGGCAACATGATGTTCAACGGTTATCGCAGCATCAGCAACGACCGCAAGGGCGACCTCAAGACCTCCATCGTGTCTCCTGTCGTGACTGCGGAAGGGGCAGAAGATGCCGTCATCATCAACGTGAAGTATAATGTCGAGGCTGGCCGCGACAATCAGACCAACGTGCCAGTCGAGACGACATATACCGTTTACAAGGACGGAAGCATCGGCGTCAAGAGCTACTTCGGCAACGAAAACAACAAGGACTTCAGCCGCCTTGGTCTCATCGCAGCTCTCGAACCTCGCCTCGGCAATGTGCAGTGGTTCGGACGTGGCCCGCACGAGAACTATCCCGACCGCAAGACTTCGGCCTTCATGGGCGTATGGGACGGCACGGTCAACGGCATGGCCGAAGAATACGAGAAGCCTCAAAGCATGGGCGAACGCTGCGACGTCAAGTGGGTCTCCTTCACCGACGACAAGGGCGAAGGCATCCGCATCTGCACTGGTGGCAGCCTCGCTTTCAGCGCCCTGCATTATATGGATGAAGAGCTCTGGCAGACAAAGTACTTGCACGAGCTTGACAAGATTCGCCGCCCGGAAATAATCCTGCACCTCGACGCTGCGATGCGCGGCCTTGGCAATGCCAGCTGCGGCCCCGGCCCGCTACAAAAGTACGAACTTAAAGAGAAGAACTACAGCTTTGGCTTCGTCATCGAGCCGATAAAGTAATTCGATTCCTCCGAACATCTGATTTTTATGACACCAGAAGAACTTTCTCTTGAAGAACAAGTCGAGCGCATCCGCCGCAAGCGGGCTGGGCAGCACGACAGCACGAAGGTAAGGATGGCGCTCAACACGCTGTTCCTCGTGCTGGCTGCCGTCGGGCTTGGCATGTACTTCTTCGGCGGAGACAATCATGTGCCGGCACTCATCGTCATTGCTGTCGGCATGTTGTTCAAGGTGGTGGAATTCATCCTAAGAATCCTCTGAAAAGGTGAAAAGGTAAAAAGGTGAAAAGAAGGCTCTACATATTGCCGTTCCTTGCGCTATGGCTGATAGCGGGCGTCCATTGCTCAAAGGCTTTGGCTCAGGCACATCGTGTCAATCAGGACGGAAGCAATGCCGCCCTCTATGACGATGGTGACACTTACATTGTTTCGGAGAACGGTTCCTACGTAGATGGTGCAGGCAACCGCACGACGTGGGGACGAGACACCACGAAGTATGGCAGCGAGAAGAATATCCCCATCGGGCAGTTCCAATGGATTCTTGAGCCACGCCTCGGCACGGTTGTTGACGCAGAGAATAATGACACCGTTGTGCACGACTTCTATAAGTGGAATGCCACAGACGGCTATACAGGCGAGTACAATTATCTTGCCAATATCGGTTCCCCGCGTTTGAGCCGACTCTACTTCAACCGCGACAATACTTCCGACGAGTTCCTCTTCCTTCAGCCCTTCAGCTTCTTCCGAGGCTCGCTGCAGGACTTTCGTTTCACCAACACTAAAAGTCCTATCACGAACCTTGCCTATCATACTTGCGGCAACAGGCAGACGGGCGAGGACCGTGTGCGAGGCTACTTCGCCACCAACATCAACAAGCTGGCGGGCTTGGGCTTCAAGTTAGACTACAACTACGGCGTCGGCTATTACTATGCTCAGCCCAACAGCATGTTTGGCGGAACCATCTATGGCTATTACCGAGGCGAGCGCTATAACATTCATGCCTATGTCGGGGTCAACCACATGAAGATGGGCGAGAATGGCGGCATCGAGGACGACCGCTACATCGAGGACCCGTTGAGCTTCGGAAAGAAATATGACTCTAAGGATATTCCGACGATGCTCGACCAGACTTGGAACCGCAACCACGAGCAGCACTATTACCTGACGCATCGCTACAACCTCGGCTTCAGTCGCATCCTCGAAGTGCCGGATTCGCTGAAGCCTGTGCCGCCGTCCGAGGCGAATTTGCTTTCCGAACTGCCCGACAGCCTGCAGACTGTTCTGCGCGAGGATACCGTGGCGCGTAGAGTCGTTGTTGACTCTCTTCTGCAGGTCTGGCGTGATGCACAGATTGTGCCCAAGGAGTTTGTTCCTGTCACAAGCATCATCCACACCTTCGAGGTCAGCAACCTCAAGCATGAGTATTTGTCGCGCGGCACGACAAAAAACTACTACACCAATTCATATTATGGGGACGGAAACATGATGCGTGACGAATCGCGAGGACTTTCCGTGCGTAACACCTTCGGCATTGCTCTGCGCGAGGGCTTCAACAAGTGGGCACAGATGGGCATAACGCTTTTCGGCACTCATAAACTGCGTACCTATAAGCTAATGGACTTGAATGGCGGAATGACGAACTACACGGAAAACGACCTTTCTGTCGGTGGCGAGTTGGCACGTATGCAGGGTTCCCGCTTCCACTACAACGTCTCGGCCGAGGTGTGGCTCGTAGGCAAACATGTGGGCGACTTGAATGTCGATGGCAAGACTGACCTGACGTTGCGCCTTGGCCGACGCGACACGCTCCTTGCCGACCTCCATGTCGGTTTCATGCACCGCAAGCCGTCCTTCTTCTTCCGCCACTACCACTCGCAAGTCGCTTGGTGGGACAATAACGACCTGAACCGCGAGGTGCGCCTCAAGGTGGAAGGGACGTTGCGCCTGAAGAAGTTTGGCACAAGGCTGCATGTCGGCTTTGAAAATGTGTCGAACTACACCTACTTTGGCATGCAGAACACGTTGCTCGACGCGTCGAAGACCGAGAGCCTTCTGCCCACCGACTACAGTCACGCTGTCAGTGTGATGCAGACAGGCAGTGTGCAAGTGTTGGGCATTACTCTTGCCCAGGACCTCAAGTGGAAGGTTATCCATTGGGACAATCTGGTGAGCTTTCAGACAAGCACCAATCAGGATGCCCTTCCGCTGCCCAAGCTCAATATCTACACCAATCTCTATCTTGTCTTCCGCATTGCCAAGGTGCTGCACGTGCAACTGGGCGGCGACATGCGTTTCTTTACGTCATACTACGGCCCCGACTACAGCCCGGCCATCCAGCAGTTTGCCGTGCAGGACACACGCCATCCGCGGACGAAGATAGGCGGCTATCCCATCGTCGGCGCATACTTGAACTTGCACCTCAAGCATTGCCGCATGTACGTCTCCGTGCGTCACGTCAATTCCGGCTCCGGCCACTCTTTCCTCGTGCCGCACTATCCCATCAACCCCCTTACCGTCAACATGGGACTTAGCTGGAACTTCTTCAATTAAAACCTGTGGTTAGAGGTAAGAAGTTAGAGGTAAGAGAATACCATAGGACCCTTGACCAGCTGCCCAGACATCTCTCTAACCACCAACCTCTAACTCCTAACCACCAACCATGAACTTTGAATTGTTAATTTTGAATTTATAAATTTTGAATTACTACAAGGAGATCCGTTGGGGCTTTATCGGATGCGGTGAAGTTACCGAGAAGAAGAGTGGCCCGGCATTCAACCTCGTGCCCGGGTCGAAGATACAGGCTGTGATGAGCCGAAGCAAGGAGAAGGCTTCTTCGTACGCCGAGCGGCACCACATCCCGCGCTGGTACACCGATGCCCAACAGCTTGTTGGCGACCCCGATGTGAATGCCATCTATATTGCCACGCCGCCTTCTTCCCATGCCACCTACGCTATTATGGCGATGAAGGCCGGCAAGCCCGTCTATGTGGAAAAGCCCCTGGCGAGCAGTTACATAGACTGCCAGCGTATCAACCGCGTCAGCGAGCAGACACACATCCCCTGCTTCGTGGCGTACTACAGACGCCTGCTGCCTTATTTCCAGAAGGTGAAGGAATTGGTGGAGAACGGCGCCATCGGCAAAGTCACGTCCGTGCAGATACGCTTTGCCTGTCCGCCACGACTCCTCGACTACAACAGCACCGCCCTTCCCTGGCGTGTGCAGAGGGATATTGCGGGGGGCGGCTACTTCTACGACTTGGCTCCTCACCAGATTGACCTGCTTCAGGAAATCTTCGGCCCGATTGTCAGGGCAAAAGGGTTCAGCAGCAATCGCGGCGGACTCTACGAGACGGAGGACACCGTCAGCGCCGCCTTCCAGTTTGCCGACGGGTTGCCCGGCAGCGGCTCCTGGTGCTTCGTCAGCCACGAAAGTGCGCGCACCGACCGCATCGAACTGAGTGGCGACCGCGGACAACTGTGCTTCTCGGTATTCACCTACGAGCCAATCGTCCTGCGCAACGAACAAGGACAACAAGAATTCCGCATCGAAAACCCCGAACACGTGCAGCTGCCACTCATACAAAGCGTGGTGGAGCACCTGCAGCAAAGTGGCACTTGCACCGCCGACAGCATCAGTGCCACCAGTGTCAACTGGGTGATGGACCGCATCCTCGGCAAGATTTAACCCAAATCTATTGACCGCTTAGGGCTCCTCTCCCAACCTTTTCACCTATCATCCCATAGTGCTTTCTTTGCTTGTACATGTACGTGCAATTGCTTATACATGTACAAGCAATTGCTTTTACATGTATAAGCAAACAACATGCCGTGTCGCATGGTATGATGTGGTGTTGCTTCTGAAGGCTATTCCCCTTTGTCTTTTTTCTTTTTCTTGTTGAGTTTCAGCCGGGGCTTTACTTTCAGTTTTTGCATTTGGTCGGTGTCGGTGAATGAGAAGTCGCACGAGAAGTTGGCGAGCTTGCCTTTGTCCTCGATGTTGCCGGCTGCTTCGGCGCCGTCGCTGACGATGGTGGCCTTGATATCTTTCAGCGCTCCGAGTTTCCACACCGCTCTGCGCACTTCGGCTTCTACGTTGCCAATGGGCAGTTTGCCGCCTTTCTGCCGTCGCATCTTGGCGGTGCGGGGTTTGGAGATGTCGATGCGGAAGTTGGCCTTGCAGGCAATGGGGCCGAGAGTCTTCATGTTCATTATCTGTCCGAGCTGCAGGGAATCGGTGGCAGCCGTGCCGTAGAGGTATTTGCTCATCCCGTCGATGGTGAAATCCACGTCGAGGGCGCCTGCCTCAGTGCCTAATCGTCCGCGGAAAACTTCTTTCTTGAACATGACGTCGAACTTGCCTCGGTACTCGATGCGTCCAAGGGCGTGCAGTTGCTTCATCATGTGTTTCTTGACGGGAAAGTGATTGACGATGCGCTCTGCCATGCCGCTGAGGGCCGTCATCTTCTTGATGTCGAAATGCACGCGCATCCGCTGCTTGTCGTTCATGTCGGTGATGCCGCCGGATGCCTGCACTTGCAGTCGCTGGTCGGTGGTCGTCACTCGCACATCGTCGAAGCGCATCCCGTCTTTGTCGCCACTGACCATGCATTTTGTTTGCAGCGGGGTGGTGAAGTTCTTCAGTGCCGGACTGAACGGCTGCGCTATGTCGCGGAGCTGCGTCGTGATGGTGAGTTCGGGTATTTCGTAGTGCAAAGGGGCGGCCAGTGCGACATTTCCCTCGGCGAACGTGATAGAGGAGTGGGGCAGGCGGATTTCTGCTTCGCCGAGCCGTACGCTGTCCTTTTTGATGTCAGCCTCGAGCCGGAGGCTTTCGACCATCAGGCCAGAGCCTCGGTCGGAGGCTTGGAAGTCGGAGACGGCAAGGTGTAGGGCTCCAGTCTCTGGTTGATGGTTCAACTTTATCTTCGCCCGTGCCAGGAGGTCGAGATGTCCGGCATCGAATGCGCCTCGGTTCGGTCGGCCCTTGTTCTTGCGCGGCCGTCCATTGTCCGTCTGGTAGCAGAGAGAGTCGATGCTGATGGTGGCGTTCTTGATGTGGAAGTCGATGGGCTTGCCTGACTTTTCGGTCGTGGCGGGCACGCTGTCCTGTTGGCTTTTCTTGCTTTTCAGGGCATGAACGATGAAGGTGTAGTTGGCAGTGCTGTCGGTCTGCGAGGCAGGTTTGCAGAGATGAGCTTTGAGGCCGCTCATCCGGGCGTCGGTAACGACAACTTTCCGGTGCCATAGAGCTTTCATGTCGAGTCCAAGGGTGAGGCGCTCCATCTGCAGCATCTTGCGTCCCTGCCTGTCCTCCACCTCCACCTCTCGAAGCGTTATTCCGCCTCTGAAGAGGTTGATGTTGATGTGGTCCACGCTGACCTTGGTCTGCAGCTGCTCTTGCAGAACGGTAACGAAACGTTGCATCAGCATGTTCTGCACTTTGTCCGTATGAAGGAGACCAATTCCTGCTGCCGCAAGCACGATGGCAGTCGCCAGAAAGATGCCAAGAATTTTCAGTATTTTTCCTTTCTTCATGTCTTTTTCAGGGTTTGTTGTAGTCCGTCGGGGTGTAAAGTTAGTGAAAAGTTTTCTTTTATTTGCAGGCATTTGTTGTTTTTTATGTATCTTTGCAGAAAAATACTACTTATATGTCAAAGAATAGTCCGATCCGGCAGGTTTTATGGCTTGTTCTGCTGTCAATCAGTTTTTCTGCCCATGCGCAGCAGTATCCCTACAAGAACCCCAACCTCAGTCCCAAAGAACGTGCCCAAGACCTTTGCGGCAGATTGACCTTGCAGGAGAAGGTCGGGATGATGACACACTTCTCGAAACCCGTCGAAAGACTCGATGTGCCCGTGTTCCAATGGTGGAGCGAAGCATTGCACGGCGTGGGACGCAACGGCAATGCCACCGTCTTTCCCATCACGATGGCCATGGCGGCAACGTTCGACACTGTGCTCGTGGAGCGCGTCTTCACGGCGGTCAGCGACGAGGCTCGCGTGAAATACAACAAGGCTTGCCGCCTCGGAACACAGCGTGAGATGTACCACGGCCTCTCCTTCTGGACACCAAACATCAACATCTTCCGCGACCCGCGATGGGGTAGGGGACAGGAGACCTATGGCGAAGACCCTTACCTGACAGCCGTCATGGGCAAGAGCGTGGTGCGAGGCTTGCAAGGGCCAATGGATGCGCCCTACCAGAAGCTGCTGGCCTGCGCAAAGCATTTTGCCGTGCATAGCGGGCCGGAATGGAGCCGACACCGCTTCAATGCCGAGAACATCAAGCTCCGCGACCTCCACGAGACATACCTCTATGCCTTCCGAGCATTGGTCAAGGAGGCTAAGGTGGCTGAAATTATGTGTGCTTACAACAGCTTCGAGGGCAAGCCTTGCTGCAGCAGCGACCGCCTCCTCCAGCAGATACTGCGCGAGGAGTGGCACTTCGACGGACTGGTGACAAGCGACTGCTGGGCGGTAGATGACTTCTGGAAGGAATGGGGACACCATTACAGCGAGAACAAAACCATTGCCGTCAGCGAGGCGGTCATCGCCGGAACGGACGTGGAGTGCGGCCAAACCTTCGAGAGCTTGCAGGACGGCGTGCGAGAGGGGCGCATCAAGGAAGAGACCATCGACAGAAGTCTTGTCCGTCTGCTCGAGGCACGTTTCCGCCTCGGCAACTTCGACGACCCGCATCTCAACCCTTGGAACAAGATTCCCGACGAGCGCCTCTGCTGCCAGGAACACAGCGACTTGGCGCTCGAAGCAGCCCGCAAGAGCATTGTCCTGCTTAAAAATAACAGCGTCCTGCCGCTCGATGCATCAATGGCTGGTGGCCAAAGTTCAATGGTTGTCATGGGGCCCAATGCCTCGGACAGCGAAATGATGTGGGGCAACTACAATGGCTTCCCGCTCCACACCATCACACATGCAGAAGGCATCCGTGCCATCTGCCCTTCTGCCAAACTGATTGAATGGAAACGTGACGTTCAGCAACAGGTTGAGGCTGCGAAAGATGCACAGACCGTCATCTTCTGCGGCGGCATCTCGCCAAGGCTTGAGGGCGAAGAAATGAACGTCGATGAGCCAGGCTTCAAAGGCGGAGACCGCACCATGATTGAGTTGCCGCAAGACCAGCGCGACATCCTTGCCGCTCTGCACAAGGCAGGCAAACGCGTCATCCTCGTCCTCTGCTCTGGAAGCGCCACCGGACTTGTTCCCGAACAGCAAACGACAGATGCCATCCTGCAAGCATGGTATGGCGGACAAGCGGGCGGACAGGCCGTGGCAGAGGTGCTCTTCGGTCGCGTCAACCCGAGCGGTAAGCTGCCCGTTACCTTCTATCGCAATGTAGATCAGCTGCCCGACTTCGAGGACTACAATATGGAAGGACACACCTATCGCTACTTCCGCGGCGAACCGCTCTATCCCTTTGGCTTCGGCCTTAGCTACAGCAAGTTCGTCTATGGCAAACCTCGTTTCGCAGACGGTAAGCTGTCGCTCTCCATCGCCAACAAGAGCAAACGCGACGGTACGGAGACGGTGCTCGTATATATAAATAAGGTAGGCGACACGGACGGCCCCATTCGTACCCTTCGCGCTTTCCAACGGGTAGAAGTTCCCGCAGGAAGCAGCAAGGAGGTCAGCATTCCGCTTCCTGACACTGCCTTCGAATGGTGGGATGCCAAGTCGAATGCCATGCGCATCCTCCCCGGGCAGTACGTCATCGAGGTGGGCGGCAAGAGCCTTCGCATCACAAGATAAGGGGAATAAAAGAACAACCCGGGGCAAAAATGCCACCGGATTGCTACCACCCTCGTTGCGGGAGCACGACTCGAACGTGCGACCTCCAGGTTATGAGCCTGACGAGCTACCAACTGCTCTACCCCGCGATGTTCTGTTTTTTGTGGGTGCAAAGGTACAACAAAAACTCAAAAGTGAAAAGTGAAAAGCGAAAAATTATTCGCTTTTCGCTCCTTTTTTATCTTTTTCATGTCTTTTTATGGCACAAAAGACGGCATTTGTGCATTTTTAACACACAAAAATTGCACAAATCAAAAGAAATGTGCTAACTTTGCAATTGCAATGGCAGTAATAAAGACAAGAATCAAGCTCGTAGATGTGGCACGTCAGCTTTTCGCAAAACGCGGATTGGAGAACACCACGATGAACGACATTGCCCAGGCCTCGGGCAAAGGTCGGCGCACGCTCTATACTTATTTCAAGAGTAAGGAGGAGATTTACTGGGATGTCATTGAGGGAGAACTGGAGCGCATCAATGAGAAGATGAACGAGGTGGCCTCGCAGCCGATGGAGCCCGAGGACAAACTTGTCGAGGTCACATACACACACCTGAGCATGATCAAGGAGGCTGTGCAGCGCAATGGCAACCTGCGGGCAGAGTTCTTCCGCAACATCATCATGGTTGAGAAGGTTCGCAAGAACTTCGACCGCAACGAGCAGCGCCTCTTTGCCTCCATCATGGCAGAGGGCGTGCAGCAGGGGCGCTTCGAGATAGACAGCATTCCCCTCTGTGCCGACATCATGCACTACTGCATCAAGGGACTGGAGATACCTTATATCTACGGCCGTCTGGCCGACGGAATGCCGCAGGGCATGAGCCGCGGCATCGTGCAGAAACTCATTCACAAAGCATTGAGCCGTCAGGACAGACACTTGAGCCAGTACCTGTGAGAGTTAAGAGTTAAGAATTAAGAGTTAAAAATGAAAAATTTGCTACCGCTTGTCTCCTCCCCTTTGGGGGAGGTCGGGAGAGGGGCTGAAATGAATGATATAAACATGAAATTACTTGAAGGAAAGACCGCACTCATCACGGGTGCAGCAAGAGGCATCGGCAAGGCGATTGCCTTGAAGTTTGCCTCTGAAGGCGCAAACATAGCATTCACCGACCTCGTTCTCAACGACGAGATGGCTGCCGGACTGGAAGCCACGCGCAAAGAGATTGAGGCAGTCGGCGTCACCTGTCGTGCTTACGCAGGCAATGCAGCCGACTTCGCAGCCACCGAGGAGGTGGTGAAGCAGATTAAGGAAGACTTCGGAACGATTGACATCCTCGTCAACAACGCGGGCATCACGAAGGACGGACTCATGCTCCGTATGACCGAGCAGCAGTGGGACGCCGTCATCAACGTCAACCTGAAGAGCACCTTCAACTTCACCCATGCCTGTGTGCCCATCATGATGCGTCAGCGTGGCGGCAGCATTATCAACATGGCCAGTGTGGTCGGCGTACACGGCAATGCAGGTCAGGCCAACTATGCTGCCTCCAAGGCCGGCATGATTGCCCTCGCCAAGAGCATCGCCCAGGAGATGGGGCCAAAGGGCATCCGCGCCAACGCCATTGCCCCAGGCTTCATCGAGACAGCCATGACGGCACAGCTCAGCGAGGAGATTCGCGAGGAGTGGAAGAAGAAGATTCCTCTGCGCCGCGGCGGACAGGTGGAGGACATTGCCAACGTGGCTACCTTCCTGGCCAGCGACATGAGCAGCTACGTCAGCGGTCAGGTCATCCAGGTGGATGGCGGCATGAACATGTAGAAAGCCTTCCCCCCAACCCCTCTCCGAGGAGAGGGAAGAAAAATCACTATGAGTACTATGCAAATACTCCCCTCTCCCCGGAGAGGGGTCGGGGGTGAGGCTATTCTCTATGAGGATAATCATCTGATAGCAGTATCGAAGAAAGTAGGGGACATCGTGCAGGGCGACAAGACCGGCGATGTCCCCTTGTCCGATTTGGTGAAGGCTTATCTGAAGGAGAAGTACCAGAAGCCGGGCAATGTCTATCTCGGCGTGGTGCACAGGCTGGACCGCCCCGTCAGCGGTATCGTGCTCTTTGCCAAGACGAGTAAGGCGCTGCCGCGGCTCAACAAGATGTTTGCCGAGCACATTGGCGTGCGGAAGACCTACCTCGCCATCGTCGGCCATCGTCCGCCGCAGCCCGAAGGGACGCTCACCCACTGGCTGACGCGCAACGAGAAGCAGAACACGGCCCGTGCCTACGACCGCGAGGTGCCGGGCAGCAAGAAGGCTGTGCTCTCCTACCGCCTCGTGGCGGAGTCGGAGCACTACTTCCTTCTGGAGGTAGAGCTACAGACGGGCCGCCATCATCAGATACGTTGTCAGCTCGCCAAGATGGGTTGCCCCATCAGGGGCGACCTGAAGTACGGTGCGCCGCGCAGCAATCCCGACGGCGGCATCTCGCTCCACGCCTGGCGCCTCGAGCTGGAGCACCCTGTCTCGCACCAGTCCATCACCATCGAAGCGCCTGTGCCAGAAGAAAAACTCTGGCAGGAGATAGCCGGAAGAATTACGCCGTGACATCTCTGCTAACGGCATCGCGGCAGAAACTCTTTTGTCGCTGATTTCTTTGTTTTGCTTTCCTTTTGTCACTTTTCGCTGTGACGGAAACAAAGCCAAGACACGGCGAATTTGCCAACACGGCGTGCCTCGATTTTCAACACGGCGTGGGTTGTTGGTCAACAAGGCACGCCTTGTTTGAAAATTCGACAGTGGAAAACAGACGGGCTGTCATGCCAGATTTCGCCGAAAAACGCTTCAAATGAGGTTGTTTTGCCAAGTGGAGTTGGCAATTTTGCGGCCGATTGCAGGGCGTTGGCCTCAAAATGCTGTTTGTAATCTTCTGTGGCATAGTATGTTCTGAAAAACGTTCGTTTTAAGCGCATCAAATCGTCTTGGGGTACAAAAGTGCCGCCGGAAGAGCTTGAAGCGATTCTGGAGCGTCAGCAAAAAACGCAAGTGTAAGCAGTGTGGCTGATTTGCTTACAAATTGTTATTTTTTATTGTTGCCCGAATTCTCCCGGACAACAATAAAAAAAGGGAAGTTGCTCTTCACAGAGAAACTTCCCAAGGTTTGTATGAAAAATTTATTATGAGTTAGCTTTCGCTTTGGTTTTTTTGTTCAGACTTTAGCTTGTCTTCGTGTTTACTTAACAGCGAACTTTTGTCCCTTTATGACATAGATGCCTTGTGGCAGGGACTGCTTTGCAGCGCTGACGGTTGTCTGCTGGAGCACCAATGCGCCTTGTGCGTTATAGACGTCAACGGTGGCACCTGTTGCTTGCAGTTTGTCGATGCTTGTCTCGATGTCTTCGAGACTTGTGACGTGCTTGATTTCGAGTTCAGAGGCGTCGCTTGTCTGCTGGTCCCATGTGAAGCCGCAACGTGTGGGCAGGAATGCCTTGTCGCCCTCAGTGCGGATCAGGATGCTCTCGAGGATGTAGGTGTCCTGCTGTGCGGGGATGCCGTAGCGACCTTCCACCTTGATGGTCTCCCATGAGCTGCCGAAGGTAACGGTGTTGCCCTGGCCGTCGCTCTTGCTGATGCTCTTAAGGTCGGTGCTGATGCCTGAAGCATCTGCCGTGTTGGCATGAAGTGTCTGGAATGTTGGCGAGAAGATGAGGTAGGGCACGCCTGCCTCGATGCCCTCGTTTGTGCAGTCGAGGAAGTACATGTTGAGCGTGCTGCCCTCCTGACGGATGGTTTCGAGACGTTCTACCTGAACGTCCTTAGCTGCTGCTTTCAGTTGTTCTGCGCTGAGGCTCATGGGCAGACAGATTGTGTTGTAGCCGGCAAAGAGTGTGCGGTTGAGCACGACGGGCTGTGCCTGGTTCTGCAGTGCTTCTACGTTGAGAGTTGATGTACTTGTATAGACATACTTAGGTCTTGGCTGTGCAAAGGCACTGGTGCAAATGGTGGCTGCTGCCATCAGAAATAGCGTAAAATGTTTCATAATTCTATGTTTTTAATGGTTATTCTTTCGCAATATTACTATTTTTTTTGTGAACCACCAACTTTCATCGTGTTTTTTTTCTATTATTTAACATTCTCGTCACTCTTCTCCCCTTAGCTTGGGGCATGTGTCGGTGCCAATGGTCTGCTGGAAGGCCGGGTCGGGTGCTACTCCTTCCAGTCCTAGTTCTTTGTTCACGTGGAAGATGTTTCCTTTGGATTTTTCGATGTGAGTGGGTATGGTTTGTTCGAAGGTGACTTCGGTCTTGTCTTTGTCGGTCTGCAGCGGAGGCGGCGTCAGGCTTTCTTGATGTTTACGTCGCGTTGCGGGAAGGGGATTTCGATGTTGTTGCTGTTGAGTGTGTTGTAGATGATTTCCTTGATGCGTGCTGTGAGGCTTATTTTCTCTTCCACCAGCATCCAGACGCACACGTAGAGGTCGATGCTGCTTTCGCCAAAGTTGTTGAATATGACGCTGACGGGTATGTTGGTGTCGGTGATGGTTTGTCCTGCGGCATTTTCTTCGTGGCAGATGGGTGTGAGTGCCTGGACGAGGAGTTGTCGCACTTGCTCGACGTTGGTTCCGTAGGCTACTCCTACGGGTACTTTGATGAGTTCGTAGCGATGGTTGCGCGTCATGTTTTTGAAGTTTTTGCTGAAGAGTGCGCTGTTGAGGAATGCGATGACGCTGCCGTCGTTGGTGGTGATTTGTGTGCTTTGATATGTGATGCTCTCTACTTTGCCTGCGATGCCGTCGCACTCGATGTAGTCTCCGACATGTATGCGTCCGGTCATGAGGCTGATGCCGTAGAAGAAGTTTTCGAGGATGCTCTGCATGGCGAATCCAAGTCCGGTGGCAAGTCCTGCTCCGACGATGCTGATTCCGTCTTTTGGTACTTGGAAGAGGAAGAGCACGATGATGATGTAGATGCCCCAGGTGATGATGCCGATGACGTTTCGGGCGAGTGTCTTGTTGATGGCGGTGCCTGAGTCGGCATATTGTTTTCGGTAATGTAGGTAGAAGCTTCGGAGGGCGTAGTTGATGTATCGGAAGATGAAGAAGAGTGTGGCGGCCATGCAAAGGAGATAGAGCGAGATGCGGATGAGTCCGGTCTGGTTGATGATGTCGTGCGTGAAGATATGCTGGCAGAGGCTTGTCATCTCGAATACTTTTGCGGCCCAGTAGATGCTGACGAGCACTGAAAGTACGGCGAGTATGGGTACGATGGTGCGGCAGAAGAGGTCGTAGAACCATGTTTGTTCGATGAATTCTCCCTTTTTCATAAGCCGGAGTATTTCGTATCCGCCCATGTGTGTACGTGAGGCTCGCAGTCGTCGAAGCAGATAATGTGCTTCGTACTTTTTTGTCAGGTGGTAGATGAAGGTGATGGTCATAATGGAGGCGAGTTGGAATGTCCACCATATGATTACCTGTACGGAGAGCAGTGTGTAGCCAATCCATGCTGCCACGCAGGAAACGAGCAGGGCGAGGGTGGTGATGTGCGTATAGACTTTGTCGAGCATTGGCATAAACCGTCTGTGTCGCTTTGACACGAGGTGTTGCCAGACGGTAAAGAGTAGCAGTATGGGCGGGAAGATGAGGTTGACGATTTGATTGGGCATGAGTACTATGCGGAAGAGGATGACGATGATGGCCAGCGCCATGAGCGGTGTGTAGATGATGACGGCATGGCGCATCTGCTGGCTTTTCAGGCGGACATAGAGGCTCAGGAACACGGCGACGAGCAGCCAGGCGATGTTGATGATGAGGCCTGTGCCCATCTGTATGAAGTTGTGCCCGGCAAAGGTCCGAACAAGCATCACAATGACGGCAAAGAGGGCGCTGCCGACGACAAGGTTAAGCATTGTCCTCTTTTCCCTGTAGCTCGGGGAGCGCCACTTCTTCGGCAAGAGCAAGCGGAGGGCT
Organism: uncultured Prevotellaceae bacterium; assembly: GCA_946415695.1. Lineage (GTDB taxonomy): Bacteria > Bacteroidota > Bacteroidia > Bacteroidales > Bacteroidaceae > Physcousia. The sequence goes on from CAMKTM010000014.1 coordinate 17,911, forward strand.
ATGTAGCAAATGCCGAAGGAGAGGGCGAGGTAGAAGACGATGAAAATGCTAATGAAGAGCACTGCCAGGCCGCGCCATTCGGAATAGAGCCAGTCATGTCCCTCAAAGGGCCTGTACTTCAGGTCGATTGTTGTCTTCACCATCATGATCTGCATGGGCAGCGAGGCAAGGATGGTGAAGTAGTTGGGACCGCCGCCCGGGAAGATGTCTTCTTGCAGCAGTCGGTAGCGGCTTTGAGCATACTCGTCGAGCTCAAGCACTTTGTCCCTCAAGCTTTGATAGTAAGCATTCTCGGCTTCGAGGTTCTCCAGGAAATGCTGCATGTTGGCTCGTATGGTGTCGGCATACAAGATGCATGCCCTGCGGTCTCGCTGCTGTGCTCTCGTCAGGAAAAGCGGCTCGACATCTTCTTCCTCTTCTTCGGGTATGTCGTTGTTTACCTCCTCGAGGATGGCAATATCCTCTTCGTTCATCGAGTCGCGAGCGATGAGCAGGGAATCCTTCTTGCCGGCCAGCGAGTCGATGGCTTGGAGCAGGATGCTGTCGCTGGCACTGAGGATACTGTCGGCGTCGATGACAGGCGGCATACGCTTGAGCGAGCGGATGAGGTTGTCGGTGCGCTCTATTTCCTGCTTGAGGCGGGCGATGAACTTGTCGTACTGCCGCATCTTGCTGTTGCTTTTATCAACTTCGCGCCTCAGGTTGGCGGCTTGCTGGCAAGCGTAGGCCATGTCGAAGGTGTTTTCTGTGGATTGCGAGTAGAGCATGAGCCCTATCTGTTCGCACTGGTGCATGTACCAGACAAGCTGCTGATGCTGCTGCATCCCCTGCTGTTCGTATTTCTGAATGAAGTCCTGCTGCATCTCGTAGCAGGTCTGCAGCTCAGCCTTGAGCACGCCAAGCGTACGTGCCAAGTCTTTCTCCTTGAGCACAGAACCGGCAGGGACAGCAAAGAGAAGCAGCAAGGCTGACAGAAGAAGGAAACGACGGGTCATTTTTTATAAGGTTAAATAGACCCACCCCAAC
>CAMKTM010000015.1 GCA_946415695.1 uncultured Prevotellaceae bacterium
TTGCTGCGGTTCCTGCCTTGAGGAACGATCTTCTTGACATGTCTTTCATAAGAGAGATGTTTTGTTTTGATGTTAAACTTTTGGTTGTTATTTGTTTTGTATTTCTTCCTTCTTTTCGGGTTCGGCATTGATTTCATCTTCAATGTCTTTCATGCCTTTCTTGAATTGTGATACGCCTTTGCCGAGGCCGCGCATGAGTTCGGGGATTTTCTTGCCTCCGAAGAGAAGCAGGATGACGAGGGCGATGATGATGATTTCTTGGCTGCCTAATGAGCCGAGGAATAAGAGTTGATGTGACATATTGTGTGAGTTTAGGGTTTAGAGTTTAGGGTTTAGAGTTTAGGGTTTAGAGTTTAGTGTTTAGGATTTATTTGTGTGGTCTGTCGATGAGGCCGTAGCCGTCGGTGGCGTGGGCGCGGCGGTAGTGAATCTGTTCCAGTTCTTGGGGCGTGCCTTTCGAGGGGAGGTCGTTTCTGCGGGCATCGTCGAGCATCTTCCATGCGTATTCGCTGGCTATTGCTGCGTCGCGGAAGCGGGGTAGGGAGTCGGGCCGTTTTCCGGTGAGGATGGCCTGGCCCATGAGGTTGCAGAGGCGGTCGATGTTCTTGTCGCCGTAGGGTTGCTCCATGCGTTTGGTGACGTGTTCGCCATGCATTTCCACAACGGCTGTCTTGAAGTCGTGTGTCATGCGGACGAAGCCTTTGCTGCCGATGAGTTCTGTGTAGGAGTTGTGTGTCTGGTCTTTTGCAAGCTGTCCATAGACGAAGCCCTGTGTGATGTCATAGACGATGCCGTTCTCGAAGGTGCCATGACATTGCAGCCACCAGGGGTCCTTGTAGTCCCACATGCGTATGGCTTGTGCGTGCCCTGTCTTGTATTCGGAGTCGGCGTACCAGCGTGCGATATCGACGTAGTGCATGCCGCAGTCGTGGAAGGACGGTCCTTCGTATTCGTGTCCCTCGCCCGGGGAGAGTCCTGGCGTCATGTGGCAGATGCGTATGATGGCCAGTTCGCCTATTTCTCCGCTGCGGACGAAGTCCTTCATCACCTGTGTGTACCAGGCGTTGCGGAGGTAGAGGTTGACGGTGCAGAACTTGTCGGTTGATTCTTCGATCCGAACGACGTCCCATTCTTCTTTCAACTTGTAGGCAAGTGGTTTTTCGCAGATGACGTGTTTGCCGGCTTTGACAGCTTTTTCTATTCGGCTGGCTCGCGTGTCTGCCAATGCAAAGAGACCGACGCACTCCACTTCTGGGTCGTTCCAGATGTCTCGTTCGTCGGTTGTAAAGATGGCATTAGGTGCTATCTGGTGTGAGTGTTTTGCTTTGTCGGGGTTGATGTCGCAGGTATATTTCACGTCCCAATACTGGCAGGCCACAAGTTCCGTGAGGTGCTTGCGTCCCATCCTGCCGAGCCCGATGATGCCGATTTTTATCCTGTTCATTGTTCGAATGGTGCTTATTTGCCCTTTTTTGCGGCTTTTTTGCACTTTTGGTGTGTAAAGTTACGAATTATTCTTTACTTCGGCAAGGTATTGAACAGGTTTTAACCTTTTTTTACAGTGAGATGAAGCTAATAACAAGAAAAACCCGCCCTGCTGGATGGCATGGACGGGTTTTTTGTTATCTGAGCAGTCGAAGGGCTCAGGTTATTCCGATTGCTTTCAACTTATTTCTTTCCTCCTCCGCTCCAGAATGCCTCTTCTGCTTTCTGGCGAGCTATGAAGTCATCGTAAGCTTTGCGAGCCTTGTCGTTGGCAGCTTGGTTGGCTTGTGCTTTCTTGATGTTTTCTTTGAGTCGTGTGGCAGAGCCGCTGACGGTGATGTCGGCTTCGCTTGCTTTGTCGCAGTAGTTGATGGCTTCCTGATACTGTCCGAGCAGCGTATAGATGTTGGCTTCCTTGAGGTAGGCTTTGCCGGTGTAGTCGGGGTTGTAGGCGATGGCTTTCTCTGCGTAGGTCAGTGCGCCGGTGTATTGTTTGCTGCGTGTGAGGCCGTTGCAGATGTTGAGGCAGATGGCGCCGCGCCTTGCATCGCTTGAAGCGAGTTCGAGCGCCTTGTTGTAGTACTCCAGCATGTTGTCGAGCTGGCCATCTTTCTGAGCCTTCTGTGCCAGGCCGATGGCGCTGGTGAAGGAGGGTTCCAGGGCATAGGCAGCCTCGGCATACTGATAGTAGATGTCGGACTCGTCGCAATCGTTGTTCTGCATGATGGTGAGGCTGGAGTTGAGCTTGTTGATGTCGGTCTTGTAGGCGTCGAACTTCTTGGTGTAGATGGCGATAAGCTGCGAGCTGTCGGCAGCTCCGCTCTGCGAGAAGGTCTGTTCGATGGCTGCAAGGGGTGCGTCGTACGTGGCGACGAGCTTCTCTGCTTTAGCGACATCGCCTTCAGCCTGAGCCTCTTTTGCCAGTTGGAGCATCTTCTCGCAGGCATCCTTACTGTCGAGGTAGTCCTGCAGGTACTGCTCGCGAGTGGTGTTGGGCATTGCCTTGTAGATGGCGTCGCTGACCAGGAAGAAAGTCTGGAGGAAGCTGCCAGTAATTTCGCGTCCGCCATGCTCGTTCACCATCTTGATGGCTTCGGCGAAGTTTTTGTAGGATTGGCGCAGGTCGAAGTTCTGTCCGAGCACGACGGGAGCCGTCCAGTTGTAATACTCGGCCTTCACGCTCAGCACGTCGCCCAGCGTGCTCTTTGTCTTAGCGAAGGAGTTCAGGGCGTCGAGGTTCTTCTGGCGCATCTCGAAGAGTTCCATCATCTCGTCGAAGTACTGTTTCTTCTTGGCGGGGTCTTGTTCGGCGTTGATGAGGTTGTAGAACATGAAGGGGCCTTGCGTGTAGATGCCGTTGACGGCGTACGGGGCGTTCTTCTTGAGCCATTGGAAATTGACGTACATGTCGTGATAGTCCTTGTTGGCGCCGGCCTGCTGGAACATTGTGATGTATTGGCGGCCGCTCTTGATGCTGTCCTCGTTGTTGTTATTGGAGTAGCCGATGCGTTCTTCCACCGTGCTGTTCTCGAAATTCTGTGCCATGGCTCCTGCCCCAATCATGGCAAGCAGCATGGCGAGAGTCAGTTTTTTCATAATCTTATATCTTTTTTAATAAGGTGTATAAATATGCGTTTAATGCCTTTTTGTTTGCAAAGGTACGCAAAAAATGTCATTCTGCAAGGGGGCGATGCACGAATGAAACTTTATTTGTACTATTCCGCGGCATTTTAACTTATTTTTTCACGCGGGCGACGGCGAACGGCGTCGCTGCGGGTGTTGGCAAAGACGGCAGACCGATTCGGGGGGAATGCCACAGGGGTTTCTTTGCTTGTACATGTAAAAGCAATTGCACGTACATGTAAAAGCAATTGCTTTTACATGTACAAGCAATGAACCAGATGTGCCGTCTTCTCTTTAACGATGCAGGGCCATGGCATGTTTGCTGGCAGTCGCTGTATTTTCTGGCGAGTTTTGCCGGCGTTTTATCTAAGGTCTGTTTAGCCCTTTTCTGCCTCATAAAAAATGGCGATTCTTCATCTTTAGTGGATTTTTATCGGGCTAATGCTTTCCAATTCTGCTTTTTTTCGTACCTTTGCACCCGTTTTATGAAATTATGATACTTGAGATAATCCTTATCGTCCTGGGCATAGCAGTGGTGCTTTGGGGGGCGGACCGTTTTACAGACGGAGCCACGGGTTTGGCCCGGCTCCTGAAGGTCAGCGAGTTGGTGATAGGCTTGACGGTTGTGGCGCTTGGTACGAGTCTGCCGGAGTTCATGGTCAGCTTCATGAGTGTGCTTCGTGGCAGTTCGGACATGAGCGTTGGCAACATCATCGGCAGTAACGTGTTCAACATCCTTGTCATCCTAGGTGCTTCGGCTTTGATGAGGCCGATGGCGGTGGAGCGGACTTTGCTCCGTCGCGACCTGCCGCTTTGCTTTGTGGCTTCGGTTATGCTTGTCGCCTTTGCTTTCAGCGGTGGCATGATAGCCAGGTGGGAAGGGCTCCTGCTGACGGCTTTCTTCTTCGGTTATATGTATGTGGCTTATCGGATTGCGCTGACGGACAGGAGGACAATGGCCCTCTCTGCCTCCTCTCCCGCCGAGGCTAATTCAGAATCTCCCTCCAACGGAAAGGCCCCGAGAGAGAGGGGAATCTGGCAATGCATCCTCCTTGTTCTCGTGGGCATGGCAGCTCTGGTGATAGGCGGCCGCATTCTCGTGGATAATGCAGCTGCAGTGGCCAGAGAATGGGGCGTCAGCGAAAGCGTGATAGGCATGACCATTCTTGCAGCAGGAACCAGTCTGCCGGAGTTTGCCACGAGTGTAGTGGCTGCCAGGAAGGGCAGTCTCGGACTTGCTTTCGGGAATGCTATCGGCAGCAATATATTCAACATTGCTTTCGTGATAGGCATTTGCAGCAGCATTGTCCCAATGGCCGTTACAGAGATAACGGTGCTGGACTGGTGTATGCTCGTCGGTAGCGTCGTGCTGGTATGGCTGGTAGCCTTCACTCGCCGCACCATCAATTCGCTGGAAGGCCTGCTGCTCGTCCTCTGCTATGTAACGTATTTGGTTTCGCTCATCATCAAGTAATGCGTCGAAACAAATACCTTGAAAGAGGGGCCCCTTTTGCACTTTCTTCCTAAAAAAGAATAAAATTGATTTTCATTATTTGGGATTGTCAATTATTCTCCGTATCTTTGTCGCAGAAACATAATAAAAACTAAACCTAATAACCGTATGAAGAACTTTTTCAAACCGATTTTTGTGACGCTTTTCGTGCTGCTTGCCCCTTGCTCTCTGCTTCAGTCTTTGGCACAGACAAGCGATTTTGCCCGAAAGATTATCAACCTCGGCGGCAATGCCACTACTCTTGAAACGGGGCAATGGTATGTCCTCTACAACGGACTGACGTCGAGCTACATCGTCGAAAGCGCAGGCAACGTGCTGGGCGTCTCTACGACATCGCCCAACGGCACCGACGCCCAGTCCAATGCCGGCTACCTCGTACAACTGGAAGAGACCGGGACAGACAATCAGTACTACCTGAAGTCCGGCCTCGGCAACTACTATGGCAACGTAACCACCAGCAAGATGAATGCCACAGACCCCAATGTTGCGGCTAAATACGCCTATACCATATCGCAACTCGGTTCGGCAGGTCATTGGTCGCTGCGCAGCAATGGCATGTACTATCTTCAGAACAACAATGGCAAACTGGTGGGAGCAACGAGCACCGGCGGTTCAGGAAGCAACCGCGACTGGGTGTTCCGAAAAGTGACGCTATCCGACCTCAGCGAACTTACAGGCACTGCCTACGTCCGCTACGTCCTCAGCAACACCAATATCGTGCGCCTCACCAGCCGTCGAAATAGCAATGTCCGCCTCTCCGATAACGGTGCGAACACCGAAGGCGCCGGTAAGAACGACAACACCATGGCGCAGGTGTGGCTCCTCGCAAAGTCGGGCAGCGGGTACACCCTCCGCAATGCCCAAACAGGACGCTTCCTCAACGACGACGACAACTTCCGTACACCATCATCTTCTGCAAATACTATCTTCATCCAGTTCAGCCCCAATAACGGCACGAACGATGCCTACATCAACCTCTCGGAAAAGGAAGACTTCTCCGGAACATCTTGCCTGAACCTCGGCAACGACGGCACAACGCTCTTCAAATGGTATTGCGAAGGCGACCAAGGCTGCGACTGGAGCATCGCCCTCGTTGAGAACTACACATTGAAGGAAGTGGAGGACAACCTGCTTGCCCTTGGCGGATTCTCTGAACCGGTGGCTGGCAAATACTACCGCATTAAGAATGTCGGCAAGCAAAACTACATCAACGAGAACATCTCGGCCAACGTCCTCAATTGCGAAGGCAAGGACGCCGACAAGCTCTCGCAGTACTGGACACTCGTGCAGACATCCAGCGGCCGATGGAACTTGCAGAACCTCTGTACCCAGCGGTACATCTCCCAACAGAACGGCTCGCTCAGCACACAATACCGCACCACCACATCCAAGCTAAGCAGCTTTGCCATTCAGCGCAGCGACGATGCAACATCCATGACTTACTACATCCTCGACAACAACACCATAGGCCTCCATTGCGACGGCAGCAATGTGGTGGTCGGCTGGAACTATAACAACAGCAATAGCGTCTGGGGCTTCGAGGAAGTGGAACTGACAGATGCATTCATCGAGGCAGGACGCGAACAACTCGTCACGTACAACAATCTCGTAAAGAACATTTCCACTTACAAGGCAGCCCTCGACAATCTCTTCCAGGACAAAGCCTGCACCGTCCTCAAGGACGAGATTCAAGCTCTGAGCGACGAGGCTTTGTCCGAGAACCCCGACTTCTCCATCCTCAATGCCGACATGCAGGCCATGGTGCTCAAGGTCAAGAACAACACGTGGGAAAGCTTCACTTCTTCCACCGGCTACACACGCGAAGGCTTCGAGAAGTTCTTCCGCGTTCGCGACGACTTCAATGTATATAGCAACTTCCAGAAGATGTCGTGGAACGAATACGCAGGCATGAGCTATGCCTTCGGCAAGCTCTCAGGTCCTACCGGCATCTGTGGAAAGGCAGGCGACATCATCTACATCTATCTAGACGAAGAGCCAAGCAGCGATTGCCTACTTCAGGCAGAAATCGTGATGGACAGCGACAGCCCCGGCGACCACCAGACCGGCAGCTGCACCACGCTTCACGAAGGCCTCAACACCGTGCTGCTCAGCACGGCAAGCACCGTCTATATCTTCTATCAGCTTAACGACCCCGAGAAATTCCTTGCCGACTATCCTGCTGCCAAGATACACATCGAAGGCGGTCAGCTGCAAGGCTACTTCGACTACACGCGTGGCATGACCAACGACGACTGGACGCTCCTCTACGAGAAGCTTCTGAACAAGAGCAACATCGTGAACCTCAAATGCGACCGCGTCGTATTCTCGATGGTAGGCAAACTCGTGAAGAACGCCATCGGCAGGACGGGCGAGGCAGAAGGCCTGATGCGCATCTGGAACAACTTCATCGAGTGCGAGGAAGACTTGATGGGCTTCAAGGAGGATCTTGCCGGACGCTTCCGCAACGTGTGGAACGCCTTCTCCGTCACCCACGGCTACATGTATGCCTCCACCTACGGCACCTATTACAGCGACGGCACCATCTCTACCGTGATGAACTACAACGAACTCACTTCCAGCGGCGGCGCCATCTGGGGACCATCCCACGAGATAGGACACAACCACCAAGCTTGCTTCAATATCGTGGGCGCAACGGAGGTGAGCAACAACCTCTTCTCCAACGTCAACGTCTTCCTGCACGGCATATCCACGACCCGTGGCACGAAAGTGACCGATACACTCGAGGACTTTGCCCTCGGCAAAGGATGGTTCAGCATGAACATCTGGGAGCAGACACGCTTCTACTTCCAGCTCTACCTCTACTTCCATGCTCAGGGACACAAGCCCGACTTCTATCCCACGCTCTTCAAGCTTCTTCGACAGGACCCCATCCGCAAGCGCTCCAGCGATTACGATGCAACTCTTGCCAACGAGAACGGTATCGTGGGTGGCTACCTCAGCTATGGCAAGCAAGACTACCTGCACATGGCTAAAAAGATGTGCGACGCCGCCCAGCTTGACCTCAGCGAACTCTTTGAAGTGAACGGAATGTTCGTGCCCTACGAGAAGCACTACGTTGGCGACTACAGCGACTACTGGGTGACAACCACCCAAGCCGATATCGACGCCGCCAAAGCCTACATGGCACGCTACCCGAAAGCCCCGAGCATTTGCTTCATCGACGACCGTATCAAACCCTCTCCCTCAATTGCCGACGGACCCTTCGAAGGCAAGCCGAAAGGCGCAAACCGCGTGGATTACGACAGCAACGAGGCATCCGTCGGATATGCCGACGTAGGCCAGTGGAGCGACTTCGTCGATGACTATCAGTGCAGTGGCTACTACTATACCACAAGCACCACCTCCGGCAAAACAATCTACAACATCATCGGCACCGGAGCCATAGGCTTCAAAGTCTATGACACCGACGGGAAACTCATCTACCTCTCCAACAAGAAGAAGATGACGCCGCCAGCGGGTGTCGCAGAGAAGATGAAGAACGGCTGCACGATAGTTGCCTGCGAAGCCAACGGCTACGAAGTCATCATCCCCTACGCTCCCCCTATGTATCGCGGAGAAATGACGGTTTATTACGAAGGCAATCCTACGCCCCATACACTCTATTATTACGGAACAGGCACAGCAGGCAAGAGCCAGATGTCGCCCCTGCCTGCCAACTCCATTGCCTACGTCAAGCCCGGACAGACAGAAAAGAGGCAGCCAACCGAAGAACTGCTGACTAATGCAGGCGTGGTCGATGGCGAAGGCAACTGTCAGACTCTCATCATCGATGGCGACAAGCCCTTCTTTGTCCCCACTGACTTCACGGCAGCCAGCGTCGCCTTCACCAAGAGCGGTGATGGCAGTCAGGCACTCCGTCTGCCCTTCGACACATGGGCAGGACTCGGCATAATCACAGCCGACGGCACTCTCGACAGCACTCCCGAAACCTACACAGCCGGTCAGCCCGTCGTCTTCGACGGAGCCGTCAGCATCAGCGAGAACGGCAGACTGATCAGTGCCGGCACCTTTGCCGAGACAGAAAGCGGCTACATCCTCGCCCCCGACGGCACCACGTTCCTCTTTGCCGAGAACATCAGCCCCTTCACCTACGTGTGGGACGAGGAAACAGGAATCGCCGACCTTCAAGACTCCAAGAACCTTAAAGACACTAATAACCTTATCTTCAAGCAAGGCTCGACGATAGTCAACCTCTCCGGCCAGCGCGTCAGCAAGCCCCAGAAGGGACTCTACATCTTTGGCGGCCGTAAGGTCGTGGTGAAGTGAAAGCTGAAAAGGTGAAAAAGTGAAAAAGCAAAAAGGGGAGGCATCTCATGCACGATGAGATGCCTCCCCTTGCCGTTTGTCACATCCCGGAGCGACACACCTTGTCTGTTGCATGGTCGTGACCATGCAATTGCAAGTACATGACCATGCAATTGCTTTTACATGTACAAGCAAAGAACTTTGCACGCCTGCCCTGCTACTTGTCTTTGCTCCAAGAAGGGGCGTGAAGTATAATAAATTATTGGTGGCCGGTAAAATCGGGCTGACTGCTTTGCTACTGAATAAAGCCAGTTTGCATCTTAAGCCTTTCAGGCTTTTTGCACATCGTGGCATTTCTGGGGCCCATGACAATTGCTATTCAGTCAAAATGCCGATGGTGTCGAGTATGCAGGTAATGATGAAACAATTTATCCGGACACCAATAAAAATAAATCTGCTTTCTGCATTCATTATTCATTTTTATTTCGTAACTTTGCAAACGATTTGTAATATGATTCAAGTTTCGCAAGTAATGAAAACCCTGTGTAGGAACGGCCTGAAAGTTTTCTTGCCATTGACTTCCCCCTTCTTCCCTTCGGTCAGGCGCAGGCGGAACGGCCATCGACCTTTGGGTCTTCTGCAGGCGGAGCAGGCCGTTTTCAGTGAAGCTTGCGAAAGTTAAATAAATGAACTATGACGAGCGAAGCATGAAGAATCCTAACAAACAAAACAGAAAAATCTCCTCCAGTCCACAGCCGAAGAGCGTGAGCGCGGCTTCTGCCGGCAGGAAATGGCGGATACCCGCCTTGCCCTGCTTCTTCCTCCTGACGTGGCTTTGGGCTGCGTGGTACTACGGAAGCGTGTTCAGCATCAGCCGCGAGTACAGCTTTTGGGTGCCCGACCCCCGCATCATGAACTTTATCCTGAATCAGCCTTATGGCTTTCTGCGATACATCGGGCGTGCGCTGCTGCAACTCTATTATTATCCCTGGCTCGGAGGATTGCTATTGGCCCTGATGCTTACTGCCTGCAGTTGGCTCGTGGGCTATTGCATGAGGCTCAAGGCATCGTGGCGAGCCATTCAATACCTGCCTGCGCTAACCTATATGGCAGTCGTGACGTGGCATGGACTGGATATCTTCTTCGAGGCTCGCACGGGTTTCATCTTCGGCATACCGTTCCTTGCATTGGACGTCCTCTGCATTTGGGCTCTCATCATCCGCAGCTTCAGTCGTAAGCCAGCACCCGCTTTCATCCGTATTCCCACGGACGAGACCCCTCGGCAGAGCTGCATCCAGCTCGCCCTCATAACCGTATCGATGGCAGCCATCATCGGCTTCGACCTGTGGCAACGTCCCTATGTGCGCGTCATCTGCAGCCTCCTCGAGATGGAATACCGTCAGGACTGGACTGGCATTCAGAAACTGGCACGCAAGAATGCCAAGATGAGCAACCGCCCGATGGCCTGCTCATACGCCATCTCCCTTGTGCAGACGGGGCAGATAGCAGAACGGCTCTACGACATCCGCCTCGATTATGACTCGCTCCACATCCACGGCATGGACTGGCAGCACAACAACGCCAGTTGTCTCTACGTGCCGGAGGGCAACTACTATGGCGGCTTCATCGAGACGTCGCAACATGCCTGTATGGAACAAATGGTGATGACGGGCCCGACCATCCGTCTGCTGAAGCTGCAGACGAAATGTGCCCTGATGCGCGGCGAGTGGGAATTGGCAGAGAAGTATCTGCGCCTGCTCAGCCTCGTGCCCTTCGAGGGCGAGTTCTGCAAGAAATACGGAGCGATGGTGCGACGTGCCGACCTCGTGGGCGCCGACAGAGAGATGGCGCTGATACGCCTGACGGAACCTCTGCACGACACCTTCGAGAACCAATACCAGCAGCCGCTTTTCATGGGCTATAACCTCATGCTCGTGGAGGGTCGCAGCAGGGAGGCGCTCATCAACAGCCTCATCGTCTGTCTCTACACGAAACTCATGCCGCAGTTTGTGGAACGCCTTGAACCGCTCATCGGCACTACCCCGCCCAGCATCATCATGGACGGCATCATGCTGGCCGAGAACAAGAACCCAGGCATCTCGAAGCACTTCACGGGGCTCAACTTCCGTCAGCCACAACTGCAAAGTTTCCTCGAAAACACCAGACCCTACATGAAGGACCGTCCAGGCTTTGCCTACGAACTCTTCCCGCGCTATCAGGGCTACTATCCGTACTACTACTTCTTCGGCAACCTGAAGGCTACGAAGAAGGGATACACCAGCCTGTCGTCAAGCAATTCGGGAGTGAACTGATTAAACCATTGACCATTGAGCATTGACCATTTAACATTAACCATGCGCTCCCCAGTTCTCCCTTAAAGGGAATGACCCACCCCAACCCTCCCTTAAAGGGAGGGAGAAGTCCTTCCCTTTAGGGGAGGATTTAGGAGAGGCTACGGGGCTTTTCTTTTCACCCTTTTATGAAACCATACATATTATATATAATAACATTGGCTGCCATCATCGGTTGCAAGCCGAAGGCCGAAGTGCCAAGCCAGTTTGCTGAGACAGAAACAGAGGCTCGTATCTATCCCGACTATACGGACATCGTGGTGCCGCCCAACATAGCACCCCTCAACTTTATCGTTCGCGACTCTTTGGCAACAGCCTACGTCGCCCAGTTGCAGGGCGCAGGGCAGGAACTCCTTGCAGCAGCCGCCGAGAACGGCATCATCAAGATGGACACGACAGCCTGGCGGGCACTCCTTGCCGCAAGCAAGGGCGGCGACGTCTCAGTCAACATCTATGCCAAACGCCCCGACGGCTGGGTGCACTTCAACCCCTATGCAATCCACGTTGCCGAGGAGCCCATCGATGCCTTCCTCAGCTACCGCCTCATAGAACCAGGCTACGAGCTCTACCGTCAGCTTGGCATCTATCAGCGCAACCTCACTACCTTCGACGAAGTGCCCGTCTATGAGAACAACCGAGAATACGCCGACGGAGAGAACCATTGCGTCAACTGCCACAGCTACCGCATGGGCAGCACCGAAAGCATGCTGTTCCACGTCCGTGCCAACCACGGCGGCACCATCATCGTGCAGGACGGCAAAGCGCAAAAGATTCAGCTCAAGGACAGCACCATCATCACCACTGGTGTCTATCCCTCATGGCATCCGACAGAAAACCTCGTTGCCTTCTCTACCAACAAGACAGGCCAAGCCTTCCACCTCTATTATCCGGAGAAACTGGAAGTCATGGACGAAAAGAGCGACCTCATCCTTTATGATGTCACGAAGAACGAAGTTTGCCACATCATCCGCACCACCGACGACATGGAAACCTTCCCTTGCTGGTCGCCCGACGGATGCACCTTGTACTATTGCTCGGCCAAACGCAACTATCTCCTCGACCCGAACCTGCCCGACAGCACCGTCACACAGCAAATGCTCCTGAAGTACGACAGCATTCGCTACAACCTGATGTCCATCCCCTTCGACCCCAAGACACGCCGCTTCGGGCAGCCGAAGATGGAGGTCAACGCTGTGGCAGAGAACAAGAGCATCTCCGTGCCGCGCGTCTCGCCGGACGGCCGCTATCTCCTCTACACAAAAGGCGACTACGGGCAGTTCCACATCTGGCACAAGAGCAGCGACCTCTGGGTGAAAGACCTCAAAACGGACAGTTGCTATGCCCTGTCCGAAGCCAACTCGCCCGACGTGGACAGCTTCCACTCCTGGAGCAGCAATGGCCGATGGTTCGTCTTCAGCAGTCGCCGAATGGACGGCAACTACACACGCCCCTTCATCGCTTATTTCGACAAACAAGGCCATGCCCATAAAGCTTTTGTCCTGCCTCAAGAAGACCCAGAATGGAACATCCTGCTCCTGAAGAGCTATAATGTGCCCGAACTGAGCCGCGATGCCGTCAGCATCTCCATGAAGGACCTGCATCATTGCATCTACGAGACCGAAGGCGAGAACGCCACCTATAAACCCAACCCCACTGCCATCATAAAGCTCGACGGCATGACAGGCGCTTCGCAAAGAAAACCCGTCGATGGCACATCGGGGGCAAGTCCTAAGAAACCTGAATAACTATGACACACCGCACACCCTTCTCTCTGCTCTTTTCCCTGCTCCTCCTGTCTGTCCATGCCGAGCAAGTTCGCATCTACACTACGACTGCCGACGGCAAGAAACAGCTTGAATATACCACGGCGCAAAGCATGCGAACCAAGACTTCGCGGCACATCACCCTCCAGCCCGCCACTGCTTATCAGGAGATGGACGGCTTCGGCTATGCCATTACCTATAGCGCCTGCTACAACCTCTTGAAGATGGCTCCTGCAGACCGGAAAGCCTTCCTGACGCGAACCTATTCCCGTACGGACGGCTATGGCGTCAGCTATGCCCGCATCAGCATTGGCTGTTCCGACTTCTCAAGTACCGAGTATTCGCTTTGCGACACCAAAGGGCTCGAGAACTTCCGCCTGCATTCCGACGAGACGAATTACGTTATCCCCATCCTCAAGGAGATACTCGCCATCAATCCCGACCTGAAGATTATGGCGGCGCCCTGGACCTGTCCCAAGTGGATGAAGTTCAAGAGCCTGACGAATAGGGTAGGCTATGACTCGTGGACGAGCGGCTCGCTCAACCCCGATTACTATGAGGATTATGCCCAATACTTTGTCCGCTTCGTCCAAGCCTTTGCAGCAGAGGGCATCCCCATTTATGCCGTCACGCCACAGAACGAGCCGCTCAACAAGGGCAACTGCGCCAGCCTCTACATGCCGTGGCAGGAAGAAGCAGCCTTCGTGAACAGGCTTGCCCCGGCCTTCGCACATGCCGGCATCACTACGAAGATATATTGCTTCGACCATAACTACAATTACGACAACATCTCCGACCAGCAGGACTATCCCATCAAGTTCTACGAAGCGCTCGACCCCAATATGGACGGACGCGAACTTGTGGTGGGCTCTGCCTGGCACGACTACGGCGGCAGCGTCACGGAACTTGATGACATCAACCAGAAAGCACCCGACAAGGAGATAATCTTCACAGAGACCAGCATCGGCACATGGAACGACGGCCGCAACCTCGCATCCCGCCTGCTGACCGACATGAAGAACCTGGTCTATAATACCGTCACGCGCCGAAGCAAAGCCGTGATGGTCTGGAACTTCATGCTCGACCTCAATCGCGGTCCTAACCTCGACGGCGGTTGCCAGACCTGCTTCGGTGCCGTAGATATTGACCAGAACGACTACCACACACTTTCCTACAATTCCCATTACTACGTGATGGCACACGCCAGCCTCGCCGCCAAGCCCGGCGCCCGACGCATCGGTGCAAGCCTGGCAAATGGCACTTCCGACGTCAGCTACGTGGCTTTCCAGAATCCCGACGGAAGCTATGGAGCAATCGTCTTCAACGAAGGCAGCTCAAGCATGCAGATGTCGATGGCAGCTGCGGCAAACGCAGTGGCCCGTTTCACATTGCCAGCCAAGAGCATTGCAACCGTTGTGCTTGGCGGAGAAGAGGAACAAGCCGTGCAACTCGGCCCAAACACCATCCCTTCCACAAAGCAGTTGGGCTGCTACAAAGCGACCGTCGAGGCGAAACAATTAGACAACCTCACGCAAAACTTCATAGACCACCCGGAAGTCTGGCATATCGCGCCAGACTTTTTTTGGTATGATGCCTCGGACGGGACACTTACCTTCCTGCCCATCGACGGCCGGTACGAAGTGGAGATAGACAAAGTGGCCCGAACCTTGCTTTGCGCTCCCTCAAACGTGGAAGGCCAATGGCCAATGACCATTTACATCTGCGGGCCGGCAAAGAGCATAGGACGCACCTTCTTCTATCCGAGCGCAGCAACACTTGCCGAGAACGCCATCGCCATGGCCCAGACAGAGCCCGGCCTCTATCAGTACACCTTCGTCGCCGGCAAGCAGTTGAACGACGATGCCATCGACTTTGCCTTCTACCTGAAAGCAGACCTCTCGGAAATGTTTTCGGCCAAGACCTCCGCCGACCGCTATCTTGTCTATGACTCATCCCTGGGCAGCAACTGGTTTGCCATAGGCAGAGGCACTTCGGGCCATGCCGACGGACACATTTACAAACGGGCATCATACCGCCACCTCGAGGAAGGCAGCCTCTGGACTGTCGTCGTCGACATACGCCAAGGCCTTCAAGACGGAACAGTCTATATCAAGGAAGCCGAAGAACCCACCAGCCTCGCGCCATACTTTTCTGAAGCGGAAGATGAAATCGAAAATCGTAAATCCTCAAACCGAAAATGGTTTGACCTTCAGGGCCGCCAAGTGGTAAATGGCAAACCGTTAAACAGCAAACTGTCGAAAGGCGTCTATGTCGTAGATGGGAAAAAAGTCCTCGTTACCCAGAACGAGAGATAAGAATTCCCCCCGAAGCCCGTACCACAGGTCTCTGGCAACAGATGTCAGGAGAATAGCGCATGTAGATGTTTGCAGCATCGTGACGCATCTATTGCTTGTACATGTACGTGCAATTGCTTTTACATGTACAAGCAATTGCTTCTACATGTAAAAGCAATCAACACCCCTTGCGAAGCTTCCCACACCACAGCATTCTTTCCGCACCTTTCCTCTGAAGAAAAATAGACATATGCGGTTTTTGTTTTTTTATCTTTCTTCCCGTATTTCTTCGGAAATCATTCCTTTTCAAGGAAAATCTGGTGTAAAGCATGGTTTTCTCCTTTATTTTTTGTACTTTTGTGCCCGAAATAGAGAATCAGTACTATGAACGCAACTGCAACAAGAAGAAAGCGTACTCGCGAGGAAGTCCTTGCTTGGCTCGATGCAGCCCGACAGCGCAAGGAAGCTTTCCAAAAAGAAACGAACGAATGGTGGCAGGCACGGCAACGTGGACTGAATGAAGCAGCTGAATCCTGTTACTATGATTTGGAAAGGGTGTAGTCTATGTTAAAGTTTAACTCCTGGCAACCGCGCAAATTCTCGTCTATGCAGGCAACATTTTGGCGTGAAGATTTACATCAAAGACCTAATCAAACGAGCAAACAAATAAAAGCGTGAAAATGCTTTGAAGTTTGCTCGTTTTTTCGTATCTTTGCAGAAAAATTAGAGAAGCAACTTATATAGATTTCACGCCTATGAAATCATTTGCAGACTATAAGAAAGATGCACCTAACTGGATTACAATGGCAAGCGGTGAGTTCTATCCTGACATTCTTTTGGATGCATGTGAACTCTACAAGCCTGTTCTTGTTCTTTTCGACCAGTTGTTAAAATCGTCGGAATCATCAGCGAGGCTCTTGCAACAGATTACGGAAGTGAAGCAAGTTTGGATGAAGGTGCAACTCTATCGTGTATTTAGAAAATATGTATCGCCCCAAACACCTGTTGAGATGCTGAAGAAGAAATCAATGATTCCCATGGTCTGCGCGCAGTACGGGAAAAACTTCCGAACTATCGATCGTGTACAGGCTGCATTCAATAGTCGTCCGATTCCTGATGAGGCACTTTGCGCAGTGTTGTGGGAGTATAAGGATAGGGGACAGAAAGGCTACGATTTAACAGAGCGTTTTTTTACGATGTTTCAATCCGCTATGCCAAGTCTCACCATAGAAGGCCCGATAAGGGCAGGCGCAGATGTACAAATGAAAAGTGTATTTGATGACTATCCAAATCCGACTCGTCCTGTTGACTTCGTTATCCGAGACAAGAAGGACAATGTACTTGCCATTGGGCTTGCCCGCTATGATGGCGACCGAGGTGGTGCACAAGAGGACGACCGAACAGGGGGATATTCTAATTGTGCAAAAGAGATATTGGCGTACACAAAGAAACATCATCTCTCAACCAAAGTGATTTTTGTTAACGATGGCCCCGGCCTTTTGCTCGGTTCCATGTGGAATGACTATTCAAACATTGAACGGATAGACCCCGAGAAAGTAATGGTGCTCACCCTTCGCATGTTGGGCGAACGATTGACTTTCAAATGGCTCACAAAGAAATAATATGTCATGGCAGTAGGTATAGTTCCTCTTCGTCGGGAAGAGCAGCACCTGAATCTTGTCCCGAAATCAGACATCCGTTTCCGTCAGACGAATAGCTATGATGGAAATGCCATTAAACGTCTCTATCATGCAGATAATATTGACGTTCTGAATGCTTTAACTTTTGATGCGGATGTGTGTGGCAAGGTGATACTTATATATATAGACCCTCCATACAATACAGGCGGTGCATTTGAGACACGCGACTTCAAACATGCCTATAACGACTGCTTTACGATTCAGAATTATCTTTCGTTTATGCGGGAAAGGCTTGAACTGATGCATCGTTTACTTTCTGACGAAGGCTCTATATATGTTCATCTTGACAGTAACATGGTATTCCATATCAAGTTGATGATGGATGAAATCTTTGGTATGGCAAACTTCAAGGGAATGATAACACGCAAGAAGTGCAAGTCGAAAAACTTTACCCGCAAGACTTATGGCAACATTTCCGATTACATCCTCTTTTACAGCAAAACCGACAATCCTATATGGAATCGCCCTTACGAAGAATGGAGCGATGAGAAAGTGTTGAAAGAGTACCCATATATTGAGGAGCAGACACACCGACGTTACAAGAAAGTGCCTATTCATGCCCCCGGAATTCGTAAGGGAGCAACAGGAGAAGTATGGCGCGGTATGATGCCCCCAGAAGGGAAGCACTGGCAGTTCACTCCTGACAAACTCGACGAAATGGATGCCAAAGGAGAGATATACTGGTCTGCCAATGGCAATCCGCGCCGCAAAGTCTATTATGACAGAAGCAACGGAGTGCCTGTACAGGATATTTGGTTAGATTATCTTGACGTAAACAATCAAAATACATTGATTACAGGTTATCCAACCGAAAAGAACCTTGATATGCTGAAGCGTATTATTGAGACATCGTCCCGTCCTGGTGATTTGGTGTTAGATTGCTTCGCAGGCTCTGGGACGACGCTTGTTGCTGCCGAGGAACTTGGCCGTCAGTGGATAGGTGTGGATATCGGCGACGAGGCTGTTTTGGCAATTAAGAAGCGATTCAAAAACGGCAGCAAGCCATTGGGAGACTATGTAAAAAAGAAAGCCAAACAGCAAATACAACTTGACCTTTTTGAAGAGGAAAAATTAGGAGAAGATAATACCTGTTTGGGATTTGTTTCGACTTGTTTCGACTTTTACGAAGAAGTATTTTAAGGTGTCATCCTTTTCTCATTGTCTTTGTATTGTATTCAAACCAGCAAGTCATTATGACACACAATAAGGGGCGACAGCAATGCCACCTTTTTTAGCAACAAAAGCAACAAGCAATTTCAAGAGGAAATCATCGGAAAACATTCCTTTTCAAGGAAAAACTTGTGGAATATTCGTTTTTTTGTACCTCTGACTACGTCGAAAATACTCTCGCTCGGAAATAAAAAGAAAAACTTTTGTTTTCCTTTTGTATTTCGCTCACTTATTCGTATCTTTGCACCCGCGAAAATAAACAATTTTTATTAATCCCAGATATGGCAAAAGTAATTAAGTTACGCAAAGGCCTCGACATCAACCTCAAAGGCAAAGCCACGAAGGAGACAGCCAGCGTGAAGTGTCCGGGCGAGTATGCACTCGTGCCCGATGACTTCCATGGCGTGAAA
>CAMKTM010000016.1 GCA_946415695.1 uncultured Prevotellaceae bacterium
AGTGCGACGCCATCATCCACGTGCTCCGCTGCTTCGACAACGACGGCATCGTGCACGTTGACGGAAGCGTCGATCCCGTCCGCGACAAGGAAATCATCGATGCAGAACTGCAAATCAAGGACCTCGAGACCATCGAGAACCGCATCAAGAAGGTAGAGAAGCAAGCCCGCGTGGGCGGCGACAAGCAGGCCAAGGTGGAGCTCGACGTCCTGCTCAAGTATCAAGAAGCCCTCAACAAAGGCCTCAGTGCTCGGAGCGTAAGCTTCGAGACAGAAGACGAACTCACGGCGGCCGCCGGCCTCTTCCTGCTCACCACCAAACCCGTGCTCTACGTCTGCAACGTCGATGACGCGTCGGCTGCCACCGGCAATGCCTACACAGAAGCCGTCAAGAAAGCCATCGAAGGCGAAGACGCAGAGATGCTCATCATCTCGGCACAGACAGAAGCCGACATCGCAGAACTCGAGACCTACGAGGAGAAACAAATGTTCCTCGAAGACCTCGGCCTCTCGGAAAGCGGCTGCAACCGCCTCATCAAAGCCATCTACCACCTGCTCACCCTCCAGACCTTCATCACGGCAGGCGAGATGGAAGTAAAAGCCTGGACGTTCCGTCGCGGCTGGAAGGCCCCGCAATGCGCCGGCGTCATCCACACCGACTTCGAGAAAGGCTTCATCCGCGCAGAAGTCATCAAGTACAAAGACTATATTAAATACGGTTCGGAAGCCGCCGTCCGCGAAGCCGGCAAGATGGCCGTGGAGGGAAAGGACTATGTGGTGCAGGACGGGGACATCATGCACTTCCGCTTCAACGTGTAAGGAGACCCCCTCTGGCTCCCCCTCTATGGGGAGAACGCAGCCTGAAACTATGATTTATGAATTATGAATTATGAATTGTGAATTGTTTATAGCCTGGAACCCCGATGTGATTGCCCTCGACTTGGGCTTCTTTGCCATTCGGTGGTACTCGCTCTTCTGGGCGATTGGCCTCGTAAGTGTGTATCTATTGATGCACAGACTTTTCCGTCAGCAGAAGCTAAGCGAGGAACAGTTCGAGCCGATGTTCATGTATTGCTTCCTCGGCATACTGATTGGAGCCAGGCTGGGGCATTGTCTGTTCTACGAACCAGGCTATTACCTTTCGCATCCCATTGAGATGCTGCTGCCCATCCGCAACGTGCCAGGGCAGGGCTGGACGTTCACCGGCTACGAGGGACTGGCGAGCCACGGCGGCACGCTTGGCCTGATGATTGCCCTCTGGCTGTTTGCCAAACATGTGAAGCTGCGCTTCCTGCATGTGCTCGACAACGTGGCTATCGTCACGCCAATCTGTGCCTGTGCCATTCGCCTCGGCAACCTCATGAATTCAGAGATTATCGGCCGCACGACAGATGTTCCCTGGGCCTTCATCTTCGAACGTGTTGACATGCTTCCCCGTCATCCTGGGCAGCTTTACGAAGCCATCTGCTACGCCATCTTCTTCGGCATTCACTGGTACTTCTATCGCCGCTATCCGCAAAAGGTCGGTTCGGGCTTCTTCTTCGGCCTTTGCCTCTTCCTTATCTTCTCGAGCCGCATCTTCATTGAGCTTACGAAGGAGAACCAGGAAGCCTTCGAGGAAGGAATGTTCATGAACATGGGCCAACTGCTCTCCATTCCCTTCGTCGTGCTCGGCCTGTATTGTATAATCAAATCTTCAGCCTCAACTGAACAGAAAGATCGTTCTTCCAGGGACTGAAGATAGTCTGAAGGCCTGAACCTTGTTCTTCGCGGTCGAAGTAGCGCACCATGCCATAGCGTGCTTCGAGCATCCAGCGGCCGCTCTTGCTTTGCCAACGAGCGGCGAGGACGCCCATCATGCCATGACCATAGTACGATGCCGAAGAGACAGAACTGTAGAGCGAGGGCTGCAAGACATAGATGCGGCTCAGATAGTCGTCGGTATGGAAGTAACCGAGCTGTCCGTTGAGGGAAAGACTTGCCTTGGAGAGCACATAGCGAATGTTTTGCGTGAACATAAAGCCCTTTTTGCCCGACACGCCGTGAAAGACACCAGTAGTCTGCAAGCGCCAGTGCACCGACGGCTCACAAGTCCATTGCAACTTGACGCGGTGATGCTGCTCCATAAGGTCGGCATTCTCTTTCCTTTTCAATTGATAACGTACCAAAAGGGTGTGTTTACTTGACAGGACATAACTGCCTTGCAGCATGAACTCCTGTCCCGTGCTGCTGTGCGTCATGCGGTAGCGTGGCCAGGCATGATAGAAGAAGTCGGCATAGGCCGTCAGCTGTAAGCCTGTCGTCGGTTCGGCTTGCAGATGCACGAGCACACCGCTCTCGTTCTGGGCGTTGCTGTTCTCGCTCAAAGCATTGCTGTAGAAGGAATAATACTGATAGGCATAGAAGCGCTGAACGGCAGAGAGGATGTAGTTCCGCCCGATGTTCCACGAAGCGCGGTTGATGGTTGCCCAGCCGCCGCCGGCCGTGCTGTAGGCCGTCTCGCCGGCAAGGGAAAGGCGGTAGCGCGTGTAGCCATAGTTCACGCCCACCGTGCCGAATGCATCTCCTTTCGGATAAATTGCCCTGTACTGCTGGCTGCCCGGGTTGAGGGTGCGGTCGAACTTCTGCCAGTAGCCTGTCGCGCCAAGATGGAGGCCCTTGTGATACCACTCCACGTTGCCGCCCACTACCGTACTGCCTACGTTCCTTTTCTTTTCCCACTCGGCTTCTGTTCTGTGGTAGCCGCTTGTGAGCAATGTCTGCACCTCTCCATCCTTTGTCAGCGTGGCATCGCATTTGCGGTAGGAGCCAAAGGCGCTCAGGCGGACATGCTTTCCCAAAGAGAACGTCACGGCTGCTCCTCGGAGGAAGTTTACCTCGTCCATGCCCGTCATGGGGCGAATGCCGCCCTGCGTCTTGAGCGGCGGCGTGCTCTTGCTGCTCCAGGTGCTGCCGCCCATCACCAAGCCTTCGCCAAAGCCGATGCGATAGTCGCCCACCACTACCCTGTCCAGGACGCCTACGTCCTGCAGCATGGCATAGCCGCCGTAGCTGTCGTAGAAGCGTTCGCCGGCATCTTTCTCCAGATGAAGTCCTGCCTGGAAATGTCTGCTGTTGCCAATCGTGTACCGCATGCGATGGTAGAGCGCATCGCCCCGATAGCCGCCGGACGACATCTGCTGTCCCTTCCTATAATATAAAGGAATGTCGAGGCGCGTGGAGAAGTCATGGCGTAGATGACTGAACAGACGTTTCTTCTCCTCCATCTGCTCCTGTTGGGCATAGACAAAAAGCGAGAGCCGCCTGCGCGTTGCGTCGTCGATGAGCGGCACGAGGCGCAGTTCGGCGAGTGTCTGCATCTGTCCGTGCAGGTAGATGTAGGCGTGTATCTGTTCTATCTGTGCCTCGGAAAGAAACGGCAACTGCAGGAGGTCCTCCACAGTTGCCGTGTTGATGTTCATTGGATGCTCCGAGAGCTCCTTCAGCTCCTGCAAGTGCAGCATCAGATCCTCTTCCTCTGCCCGCTCCACATCGCTTGTGTATTCCTCCACGAAGTCGTCCCACGAAGCCCCTCTCCCAGCCTCCCCCGAGGGGGAGGAGTTCTGAGCCATCGCAAGGCTTAGGGGAAGCAGAAACAAGAACAATAGAACCTTTCGCATCATGAGGGGGGGGTGCCCCCTCCCCTTTGGGGGAGGGTTAGGGGAGAGGGGCTGTTATCTTGTACGTTCCAGCCTGATATTTCTTCGAAGTCGTCTCGCCGGGGAGTGTGACGGTGGCAGTTGCGCCTTTGGGGATGGTGAAGGTCCAGGTCCATTGGTCGCCCTTATACTGCCAAGCGCTCTTGATGGTGCCGGCTGCCGACTTGTACTCTGCCTTGAGATGTCCCAGACGCTTGTCGGGCACAGGCTTCATAATGATGTGCTTGAAGCCGGGCTCCTTCGGGTCGGCAGCAATGCCGGCTGCGGTCTCCCAAAGCCATTCGCAGACGCATCCGTAAGCATAATGGTTGAAGCTGTTCATGCCGCGCGGACCCATGCCCTTGTCCACGGTATAAGAGTTCCAACGCTCCCAGATGGTGGTTGCGCCGTTATCGACGGAGTAGAGCCACGACGGGTTCTTGTGCTGGAAGAGGAGTTCGTAGGCGATGTCCTGCATGCCATTCTCGGTGAGGGTCTGCATGAGGATGGATGTGCCGAGGAAACCTGTTTGCAGACAGTTGTCGTGTTCTTCGAAGTTCTTGCGGAGGCGGGCTATCATGTTTGCCTTTGCCTGACCTTCGAGCAGGTTGTTCTTGAGGGCGAAGAGTGCCGGCGTCTGCATCGTACCCAGGATGTCGAGCTTGAACGTACCGTCGGCATTGAGGAACTTCTCAAGGATGTAGGTTTTTGCCTCTGCCAGCATCTTATCATAATAAGCTGCGTCTCGACCTGTGGCACGTGCCATGTCGGCCATCATGCCTGCGTCTATTGCCCAATACGATGCGCTGAGGTAGTTCCAATAGACAACCGCATCGGGCTTCGGCTGACCATTCTCGTGGCTCCGTCCGCTGCTGCTCTCCAAAGGTTCGTAGCTCAACCAGTCTGCCCATTGGTAGTTGCCGTTCTCGCCTGTCATTACGTTGTGCTCGTACTTGGTCTCGTAGATGTGTTCCATGAAGCGGCTCATCGCCTCCCAGTTCTCGTTGACAATGTCTTTGTCGTCAAATTGTTTCCACACCGTCCACGGCACGATGATACCGGCATCTGCCCATCCCAGGCGCATCATGTCGCCGTTACCTTTGCCATCGCCTGCCCCATATTGAGCGAGAGGCGCGACGCCCGGGAAAGCGCCGGTAGGCGACTGCGTGTCCCGCATGTCCCGCATCCACTTATGGAAGAAGCGGTCTGTGTTGGCGAAGAACGTTCCGGTCTCTGTGAAGACCTGTGTGTCGGCTGTCCAACCCAGGCGCTCGTTGCGCTGCGGGCAGTCTGTGGTGACGGACAGATAGTTGGAGCGTTGACCCCAGACCGTGTTGGAGATGAGTTTGTTGATGTCGTCGCTGCCCGTCACGATAGTGCCTGTCTCGAGTTCCTTCGTGATGGAAGAGACGGGGACGGACTTGATGCTGCGGATGGTGACCTCGTCCGTGGCCGTTATCGACACGAGGCGGTAGCCATAGAAGGTGCTTCGGGGTGTGAACGTCACGAAGCCTTTATTGTCGGCAAACGTGTAGTGAAGCAACATGCCGGTGTCCGGGATGCGGAGGTTCAAGCGGTGGCAGCTGCCTTCCGGCCCGTCCATGCCGCGGCTCTTGGCGCCATTGCCGTCGTTCAGAAGCTCGCTCGGCAAGCAAGTCAGCACGGTGCCGGCTTTTGCCTTGAACTCGAAAGCGGGTACTGCGGAAGCGTTCTGACCGAAATCGACCACGAGTGTCTCGCCCGGACGAACCGTCATGGGCTTTCCCGGGGCGAACTCCTCGACGATGTTCACCTTGCCGTACTGGTCGTCGGTCTGGCCTGTCGTGCCTTTCCAGGTGTAGGCCTTGACGGGAGACAAAGCGAGGTCGTAGCGATGATAAATCTCTGCGCCATCGGTCGCCCACACCTTGCCTGGGAACTCCTCATTGATTTCCGGAACGGAGAAACGCGCCACACTCTCCCACCCTTGCGGCAGTCGGGCATCGTAGTCCTCACCGTCGAAGATGGCGGCATGCGTGACGGGACCTGCCACGCCAGCCTTCCAGTCCTTTAGGTTCGTGCCGAAATGCTCCTCTGTGCCGTCGGCGTAGGTCAACGAAAGCACGCCTCGGAAGGCTACCTTCTTGCCGACCATGCCATCGTGGCCCCAAGGGGTGATAATCTTGTCGGCCCACCAGCCCGGAACCACCTGCACAGCGAGCTGGTTCTCCTGTCCTGCGCCTTTGTTGAAGGCCTTTGTAATGTCGTAGGTAAAGCTATACTTCGTCTTCTCGAAGTGCGTGAAGCCGGGCTTCAAGACCTCGTCACCGACAAGCTGACCATTGATGTAAAGCTCGTAAGTGCCCAAGGCGGAGGTCTTCCAGATGGCCCTCTTCACCTTCTTCGCATTGCGGGGATTGCTGACGAACCAGCTTGCGCCGTCGGCCGCACGAGAGCCATCCTTCACTTCGCCCGTGACGACCTGCGCATCCTTGGCGCTTATCCAGGCCGATTCGTTCCACGGCCCCACCAAATGATAGTCGATAAGTGTGCCGACTGTCTGTCCGGCGTTGCAGGCAAGAGCTGCCCACATCATGCCTCCCACAACGGAGACTTTCAGAATCTTCAATGAATTGTTCATAATTATTTCAAGTTTAGTTTTTATTCCCGATTCGTTGCGTCGGTTCATCCGATTCGACGACAAAGGACGCGCTTTTTATTATAATAAGGAATAAAGAACTGCCTTTTCTATATAACGATTTGGCACGTCGATTATTTTCCTCCTTCCGCCGAAGTTCCGGAGCCGGCCAAGTACTCCGCAAACACCCGCGCCGCGCTCTCCACCTTTCGGGCACAAGGCCGGACGCGGTAGTATTCGGCATTGCGCTCGTCGGGCATACAGGGTTCCAGAGTATTGAGTTGACTTCCCCCGTCGAACTTCGGTTCTCCCCCTAAAGGGGGTTGGGGGGTCTTTCTCTGTAACAGTTCGGCACAAATGATGCTGCCGTTTCTCTGACGGAACGTCTCGAGGAGGTCGCGCACAAGCTGATAGCAGGCGGCCTTCCCCTCACGGTCCTCGCCACGAGTCTGGCCTTTCTCCAAGCCTGCCAATATCACCAAAGCCGAGCACGTGCCGCACATCATGCGCATCCTTCCCACGCCGCCGCCGAAACCTGCGGCTATCCTCAGCGCCATCTCCTCGCCCAGTCCATACAAATCAGCAAAGGCAAAAACGACGCTTTGGCAGCATCCGTAGCCCTGCATGAACAGCTCTACAGCCCGCTGAACGCGGTCCTCCAAGTCAATTTCTTGTATCATGTTGTTTGATTATTTTGCAATTTGCAAGGATTCCAGCATTACATTCATTTAATTCACGTTCTAAAGAATCTTCAATTACGGCTAACCCACAAATTAGATTCCGACTACAAAGATAATGAAATAATTGCAGACTGGCGCATGTTGAAGGGAAAAACTGAAATACTTTATGTGTTTTTCTGGGGGAAGGCGACTTTTTGCAAGTAAAATGCTGCATCATCAAATGCGTGGCGAGTCGACAATCTACGCAACGTATGAAAACGACCCACGTGTCATTGTCAAACTATTCAAGAGTAATTTGCCTAACTCATCTTGGACGCCTTCAAGCACCAAGGCGAAATGTTGAGTTTGGATATTAGGCACACCCTTATTCCCATAAAGGCACGCTCTTATTGCCAACAAGGCACGCTCTTATTGCCAACGAGGCACGCCTTTATTGAAATAAGGCCACAGGGTTATTATTTGTGTTTCATCTTTTAGCTTTCACAGCAAAGGAAAGCAATAGAAGATATTGTATTGCCTTGTACATGAGTTCTTTCTTGCCAATCTGCTCTTAATGATTCAGTTAAAGTGAAAACGAAGAGAAGACCTCAACTTGTGATTGCCCTGCGCCTTACTTTATAATCAGCGGAGCTAAACTGCTGTTTCTGTTCTTATCAAATCTTGCACCTCCGTTTTTAGTAAGGGGAGATGGTTTATAATGATACTCCAAAGGATTTCGGAAGACAGACTGTCATAAGCGTGTATGATGTAATTCCTTGTGTCCACTATCCTACGGGCATTTGTAATCCTAATGTCAGGGCATGCTTTAAGGATTCGGTTCATTGCTTCACCCATGATTTCTATATTACGCTCCACAGCTCTTCTGAGCATAATGTTAGAATCAAACTCATCGAAAAGCTTTTGGGACGATTGTCAAAGTAGGACAGAGTTTCTGTTACTGCCCCAAGAACGTCATACAGGTATTTCAGCAAAGCCTCATCCATAAAGCGGTATCTTAGTCTTGTCAACATTGTGACGGAAAACAGGATTACGAATAGACTTGTCCTCCACCAGGTCAACAGGGCGACCCAATTCCGACTCCAACGAATGTTTAAGACTGAAATAATTGGTCACATAATCTGTTATGCCTTCAGTATTGAAATGGACAAGGAAATCTATATCGCTGTCAGAATTGAACTTAGGTGTCAGTACAGAACCAAACACATAAAGGCTCAGCACACTATGTTGTTCGCATAGTGCAACGATCTTGTCAAAGGAGCCTGTTATAATCTGATTCATAAGTTCTAACACCTTGAATTAAGCTATATGCACTGCAAAGTTAGCGAATTATCCAATTCATGCAAAGAAATCAGCGAATTATTTATTTCCAAGGCACAAATTAATAACTAAGAAAAATGAACTATGAAGCTTTAGCTCGACGCTAGTCAACTAAGTTCCCCCTCCTTTGACGAGTTTCTTGATGTCGTTGAGCTTGCTGAGGGCTTCGAAGGGGGTGAGGTTGTTGATGTCGAGGCCGAGGATTTCGTCGCGTATCTGGCAGAGGACGGGGTCGTCGAGCTGGAAGAAGTTGAGCTGCACGCCGCTGTCTCCTGCCCCTTGCTCCTTGCTCCTTGCCCCCAAGTTCTGATGGTTGACGGCGCCTTCGAGTTCTTTGAGGATGACGTTTGCCCTGGCAACGATAGCCCTGGGCATGCCTGCGAGCTTCGCCACGTGTATGCCGAAGCTGTGCTCCGACCCGCCGCGTTCGAGCTTGCGCAAGAAGATGACCTTGCCATCGACTTCCTTCACGCTGACGTTGAAGTTCTTGATGCGGGAGAAACTCTTCTCCATCTCGTTCAGCTCGTGGTAGTGTGTGGCGAAGAGTGTGCGGGCGTGGCCGCGGCCAGTCTCGTGGATGTACTCCACGATGGCCCACGCAATGGAGATGCCGTCGTAGGTGCTCGTGCCTCGTCCCAGTTCGTCGAAGAGCACGAGGCTGCGTTCGGAGAGGTTGTTGAGGATGCCGGCTGCTTCGGTCATCTCGACCATGAAGGTGCTCTCGCCGATGCTGATGTTGTCGCTTGCCCCGACGCGGGTGAAGATCTTATCGACGAAGCCGATGCGTGCGCTGTCGGCCGGCACGAAGCTACCCATTTGTGCCATGAGGGTGATGAGTGCCGTCTGGCGGAGCAAGGCGCTCTTACCTGCCATGTTGGGGCCGGTGATGATGATGATTTGCTGCGTCTGTGTGTCGAGGAAGACGTCGTTGGCCACGTATCGTTCCCCGACGGGGAGCTGCTTTTCGATGACCGGATGGCGACCTCCGCGGATGTCTATCACGTCGCTGTCATCGACGATGGGCCGTATGTAGCGGTTCTCCTGTGCGCTCTGGGCAAAGGAGAGCAGGCAGTCGAGCTGGGCGAGGAGCGAGGCGTTCTTCTGTATGGAAGCAACGTAGGCAAACAGTGCCGTGACGAGCTGGTCGAAGAGTTGTGCTTCGAGGCTGAGGATGCGTTCCTCCGCGCCCATTATTTTGTCTTCGTACTCCTTGAGTTCCTGTGTGATGTATCGTTCGGCTTGCGTCAGTGTCTGCTTTCGGATCCAGTCCTGCGGCACTTGGTCCTTATAGGTGTTGCGCACCTCGAGGTAATAGCCGAATACGTTGTTGTAGCCAATCTTCAGGCTCTGTATGCCTGTTGCCTCTATCTCGCGCTGCTGCATTTCGAGCAGATATCCTTTGCCCTGATAGGCAATGTGGCGCAGTTCGTCGAGTTCGGCATTGACGCCGTCCATGATGACGCCGCCATTGCTTACCTGCAGGGGGCAGTCGGGACGCACCTCGCGGGCTATGCGGTCACGCATCTCGGCACAGAGGTCGAGCTGCTGGCCTATCTCGCGGAGCGTGCCGTCCTCTGCTCCTTGGCACAAGGTCTTGATGGGTTCCACGGCCTGGAGGGCGATGCGTAGCTGAACGATGTCGCGGGGCGTGACGCGCCGGGTACTGACTTTCGAGATGATGCGTTCCAGGTCGCCCACCGTCCGCAGTTGCTCCAGCACGTCGTCGCGCATATCGGGATTGCGGAAGAAGCTCTCCACTACATCTTGCCTTTTGCCTATCTGCACGGGGTCTTTCAGTGGGAAGAGCATCCAGCGGTGCAACATGCGGGCTCCCATCGGCGTGACCGTCTTGTCGATGACGTCGAGGAGGGAGATGCCGCCTTCGTTCATGCTGCCCACGAGTTCGAGGTTACGGACGGTGAACTTGTCGAGGCGCACGAAGCGGTCCTCTTCTATGCGACGCAGGGCGGTGATGTGTCCGAGCTGCTGGTGCTGCGTCATTTCCATGTATTGCAGGATGACGCCTGCCGCCACGATGCCGTTCTGCTGATGCTCCACGCCGAAGCCCTTGAGGTTCTTCACCTCGAAGTGGCGCAAGAGTTTCTCCCTCGCTGTCTGTTCCGTGAAGGCCCAGTCGTCAAGCTCGAAAGTGACGTAGCGCGTGCCGAAGCTGCCCTCGAACATCATCCGTTTGCCGCGCTCGTAGAGCACTTCCTTCGGGGAAAAGGATGCCATGAGGCTGGCGATGTACTCCGTGGTGCCTTCCGTGAGGAGGAACTCGCCGGTGCTGATGTCGAGTAGCGACATGCCGCAGGCCTGCTTGCCGAAATGGATGGCGCAGAGGAAGTTGTTCTCCTTGTGGTTGAGCACGGTGTCGGCCATTGTCACGCCGGGCGTTACGAGTTCAGTGATGCCTCGCTTGACGAGTGTCTTTGCCAGCTTCGGGTCTTCGAGCTGGTCACAGATGGCAACCCTCTTGCCTGCCCTGACGAGCTTCGGCAGGTAGGTGTCGAGGGCATGATAGGGAAAGCCTGCCATCGCCGTGTTCTGCGCGATGCCCGACTTGCCATTGTTCCTATGAGTGAGTGTGATGCCGAGTATCTCCGCAGCAATCACTGCATCGTCGGCATACGTCTCGTAGAAGTCGCCGCAACGGAACAGCAGCAACGCCTCGGGGTGCTTCGCCTTGAGGTCGAAGAACTGCTTCATCATCGGTGTCAACGTTTGACCATCCCTTCGGCCATCAGCCTTTGATTCCTGTGCCATGAGTTTTTTCCTTTTAGACTTGTTCTTACGGCTTTCTCTTAAAATAATCATTATACATCTTGATGCCAAACACGATGCAGCTGCAAGAGGTGGTAACAAGGTTTGTGAGAAACAATGCCCAGAGGATGTCTGGCTTGTGGAGTAATCCCTGCAACATAAAGGCAAAGCCGCCCACGGCCATCATAAGAAAGGTAGGCAGAGCGATGCCGTCCGTGTTGCGCGTGCGGATGGTGGTGATGGCTTGAGGCAGATAGCCCATAATCATGCCGATGGAAGCCACCCAGCCACATATCTCGAAGAAGATTCCCTGTTCCATGGTTACGTTACATGCTGTTATTCCACTGTGCCGACGTTGCCAAGCGAGAAGCTGCCGTCGGGGCTGAACGTCAAAGTAGCCGCGAAGGTCGGCATCGAGTCGTAGTTGAGCACAAGGCCGGTGACGTACTTCAAGCCGGGCGTGCAAAGCACACGTATCTCGTCGGCGGACACATCGTAGCGCAACTGCTCGCCTATCCAAATGGGGTCTTCGTCGAAGCCTCCCATGTCGCTCACCGTGTCGGTGACACAGCAGAGTAGGCGGGCTCCGTCGTAGAACGAGATGTCCTGTCCGTCAATGCCATAGCAGAGGCGTTGGCGCAGCGCTTGCTGCACGTCGTAAGGGTCGATGCTTTGCGCCACACTGGCCGTGCCGTCCTCGGCAAAACGCAACTGGTAAAGACGCTCCACATAGATGCCTGTCCCCTCCATATCGCCACAAGCCAGCCACAGCAGCTGCTTCGCGGCATCGTATCGGGCCGAGGGCTGGTTGCCATGACGAATATCGGGGAAAGCCGTCGCCTTGCCGTCCTTAATGACCATGATGCCCATTCCCTCCGACGAGACCTCTTCGCTGCACCTCATCAGGCTCCACACGGTCAGGTTCCATTCTCGCTCGCCAAGAATCTGCTCATAGCGGTCGTCCGCCTCAAGCGATGCCATCACATCCCGCACCGCCTGCGAAGCCGAATCCTCCGCCAAAGCCTCTTCGATGGTACACGCCACCGGCTTTCGCTCCACTGACTTGCCCTTGCAGCCAACCACAAAGCCACAGACAACCCCTATGGCAGCAATCAGGATATTACGCTTCATTGTGTTCTTCATATTATTTATATATAATGTATTCGCCAGTGCAAAGGTACGTTTTATTTCTGTAACAACAAAACAATCGGGGCGAAAAAACAGAGGCAAGGGAAGTGTCCCCTGCCTCTGTGGGTAGTATATCATAGCCAAATACCATCCTGTAAACAGGAAATGGCTAAATGACAGATGAGTTTACCATTCCTCGTCCCAGAGGGACTTGCTGGTGTATTCCTTAGCGCCGATGTCTTTGCCGTCGCCTGTGCCGCCATTGCGGAGGATATTTTCGCCAGTAGTTTGGTCGCTTGCAGAGAGCATTGCTACGCTTTTCATGCCAAGTTCAACGGCAAGGAATGCCGGTGTGATATATGTCTTTTTCATAATTTGAAGTTTAGATATTAAGAGAATTAGAAAATAAGAAAAGGAAGCGTGCCGCTATTTCACAAGCTGCATACGCAGCCCTTTCCTATTATCTTATTTCCTACATTTCTTATTTTACCATTACCTTTTTGCCGTTCACGATGTTGATGCCCTTCTGTGTCTTGCTCAAGCGCTGACCAGCGAGGTTGAAGATGGAGGTTGATTCTTCATTCTTCATTCTTAATTCTTCATTTATTCCAGTTGCGTCGTCGTCGAAGTCGAAGCTGAGAGCCTTGACGCCACTGCCGCCATCAACTGTGAAGTAAGCGCGGAAGCCCTTCAATGTGGCAGAAGCTGCGGTGAGCTTCTTCAAAGAACCTTCATTGCTGATGTAGAAGCTGCCTTCAGGAATTGAAGTTTTCTTAAGGTTACCTTTCATAGTAACGCCATTGAAAGAGATATCGGTGGTGCTTGTTGCAATTGTCTTGTTAGTTGCTGTGATGGTAGCAACATCTGCATCTGTCTTTACAATGTAGGGCTTTCCTGCTACGATACTTGTTGCACGAGAGAACTTCATGCTTGCATTCTCGCCGCTGCCACTAACGCCTGTCAGCTCGCGAACATCCCAACCACTGGGAATGTCATAGTCGAAGGGCAGGCAAAGACCAATCCACTTGTCTGCTGTGATAGTGCGTGTAAGATTGATGTTCTGAGGTGTAATTGCTGATTCACTTGGAATACTATATTTTGTATTCTCTTCGTTGAGTTTCAATAGATAAACTAAGTAGTTGCCGTTTTCTTCGTTAAAGAATACATCCTTTACAGAATCATGGAACCACATACCAGAAACAACTTCCTTCTTATTGGTATCGAAACAAGGATAGCCGTCATTGTCATTA
Source organism: uncultured Prevotellaceae bacterium (assembly GCA_946415695.1). Taxonomy (GTDB): domain Bacteria; phylum Bacteroidota; class Bacteroidia; order Bacteroidales; family Bacteroidaceae; genus Physcousia. Next base: position 13,432 of record CAMKTM010000016.1, read on the forward strand.
AGATTTTGTCTGAAGCTGTTGCCAAGCCGGCCACAAAGTTCGCCAGAACGAACCATTTCCGTAGTCGCTTCGATTATCTTATCATTGTCGTTGGCTGATAATGTCGTGCTGTAGCAATTGATGTAAGTTCCTTGTGATAAGCGTACAAACTTACCGCCATTGTCACCTGTGATAGTTCCTGCATTATAGACATTTGTAAAGACAGAAGAGCCATTTCCTTGACATGCACAAATAGCAGCAACTTCGCTCGTTCCTGATATGTCACCGGTATTATAAACATCAGTTACATAGAGATTACACTGGTATCCCCAGTTGTTGGCCACAAATGCGGACACATATGTCTTACCGTTAATAGTTGCTTCGTTGCCGCAGTGGCTAATTATAACATCTCCTCCACCCTTTGTCTCTCCAATAAAGGCTGCAGTCTGACCGCCAGTGTTAGTTACACTTCCTGTAAGAATCAGATTCTTGATAGTTGCTCCTCCTGTAGCAGCACCTATAAACGCCACACGGTCTGAACTGCCACTAATGCTGAGGTTGACCTTGTGTCCCATACCATCGAACACACCAGAGAACCTGCGGCTGTCTGTTCCGATAGGAGTAGAACAGTTAACGTCGGCTGTCAGATATGCAAAGCCTATAGATGTACCGTTGTTAACAGCTGTTGCGAAGGCTGCCATCTCTGAGTCATTGCTAATAGCGGTATAGGCTTCAGAGTATTCATCATATTCGTTCAACACGAGTTCTGACAACTGGAAGTTGGGATCATTCAGACTTCTCGTATTTTCGACCTTCAGCATAAAGTGCTGATAAATACCTGGCGAATCCATTTCAAAGTGACCATATGCGAAGTGGTCTGTCGTGAGGCTGCTGGCAGTTGCATCCTCTTCACTGTCAATCAAAGTCCAGCCTGTTATGCTGCCATCTGTTGTTGGAGCAGCATCGCCAAGTGCGCCGTATAACTTGAACTTTCTGGGATCGCGCTGTTCAGAGTCATTACTTGTCTGCATAGAGTAACTGGATGCAACGATTGGCTTCACAGTGCTGAATGTCACCCAGTTCGTTGCTGAATTATTTCCCTTACACCATTTTGTATTAGCAGAACCATCAAAGAGGTTGTTTGCAGGTTCGTTATTATAGTTGCCTCCACTGTAAATCTTGTCAGCGATGTATGCTGTTTTTGGCGTTGTACTGTAGTCGAAAGCAATCTCTGCAAGCTGAAGTTCATCTTTTCCCACCATACTCTTCACATGAAATTTAAGATACTTGTATGATTTCTGTGAAGGATTAAACTTATACTTCTTTGCTGTCTTATTTGCTGAAGGCATTTGAGCATTATTAATATGAGCTATTACTTTCCATGAAGAATGGCTAATACGAGCATTCCTTACGTCATCGGATTCTTCTGCCGCAGGAACAACGGCATCATCATTAGAGCCATAAAGAACCCATTCATAAGGATTACGATCAGGATAAGATTGTGTGTCACCACCAGTAGTTAGAGTAATTCCGTTTACATAGATCTGCTCTTTCGCCTCACAAATAACAAAGCATTCATTTTCTCTTGGAACCTTGCGCAAACTGGTTTGCCATGCAGTAGAAGCCTCCCATTTTGTTTCGAGGTTCTGATCGAATGCATAATGATAATCACTATTACCTGTATTATGACCATCTATAGGGGTTATTGCAAGCTGGCTATAATTCGTAAATTTGAACTCTGCCATCTGCATATAATCTCCCCAACTTCCAGAAAGCTCTGTGATGACTATCAAGAAGTATGAATAGTAGTCATTCGAGTTTGAGAAATCAAGAGAAACAACTTCATAAGGGTTAGACTCTGTACCAACAGGAAGGGTCTCATTCTTATCATCAATCAGCACCCATCCCTTTGAGGTAGGGTCGGTAGCTCCAGTTGAACTATAGTCATATACTGCATGACTGTCAGAAGAAAAGTTACCACCATATATCTTCCACTTCTTCCAGTTACGACCCTGACTCTTGTACGTATCATTTGCAATAGTTAATTCATAAGAGGTTGGCTTTACTGGAGAATTTGCCTTAACGATGATAAACGGATAGTCATCATGTGATCCCCATTTGGTGTTCGTGCCATCCACCAGTTTTGCAGGACCTTCTCCTGCTCCCCAGTTAGAACCACGCACAGCAGTAAGCGTGATGTCTGCATTTACCTGCATTGCGAAACTTACAAAAGTAAGTAAAATTAGATAAAGTTTCTTCATTTGTGTTTGAATTTGTTTGTTGTTTATTGTTATGTTGTTTGTTTTTCTCTTATGAATTCGTCGGCGATGTAGAGGTCGCCATAGAGGTAGAGGCCGAGTTTGCAGACAGGGTTCTTCACGATGTCTGTACTGCCATGATAGACGAAAATCTCCTTCAACGTCTGTCCTCCCATTCTTTCAGGCATTCTGCGATTCCTTCTGCTATGTTGTCGCGGCTTTCGGTGCGCAGGGCTTCGTAGTGCGGGATGATATACCGTTCTATCAAGTCCACCTGCTTCATGCGCTGATACACTTCCTTGTAGGATGTGTTCAGCAAGCGGGCTGTGGCTTCGATGCAGGTGCTGACGAAGGCCATGACGACTTGTGTGCGGGATATTTCGACTACTTGCTTCATGTGTGTATGTGTGCGGCGCGTGTGCGCACAAAGTGTTTACAAAGGTACAAAATATATTTGTGGGAGGGTGGCCTCCTCTTGGTTAAATAATGTTAATCCGAAGGTTTTGGACAAATTATACAAAGAATTTCATCGAACTTTTCTCAAAAAGTATTCTCTTAAGCGGCATCTGGTACGTTTGTTCTTTTCTTTTTCTTGCCGGTCTGTGAACTCAAAAGGAAATTATGGAGAACATCATTACATCCTGACCTTTTCTGTCTTCATGTAAAGGATTTTCGGGATTGCACGCGCTCTGGCGGCGTTTTTCGGCCGCAGGGGTACTTTTGAGCTCCAAGGGCAAAAAACGGGCTAAAAATGAATTCTGCTTGATTTTCAAAGCGTTATAATGAGAGATTTTGGAACAAGGCGTCAAGAAAGTATCTGTTTCGCAGCAAACAACGATAACAAGAGCATAGACTTTGCTCAAAATTGGCATGGAATTTTGGCTGAAACAACGTGGGGTATTTTCAAACACGGCGTGCCTTGTTGACAATAAAGGCGTGCTCTTATGAAAAACGAGCCACGGCTCTTTGCCTCGAATGCCACTTTCTGACCAATGGCGATGTAATGGTTTTTCTCGCTCGTCGCTGAGAATTTAGGGGAGAGCGGACATGAGAATTATCTCACGCAGAAAGGTCGCCTGCGGCGAAGTGAAAAGTGAAAAGTGAAAAATCAAAGTTACAAGTCAATCCTTTCAATCCGCATTATATTTCGCACGGAAATCACAGAAAGGTTTCACGCAGATTGTGTATTATGTCACGCAGAAATCACAGAAATACGCAGAAAGATTACAGTTTGCCCTAGCGATGCGGAGGATGGCATTGTCAGAAAATATCACACGCAGATTATATTTTAGTCACGCAGAAATCGCAGAAATACGCAGAAAGATTACAGTTTGCCCTAGCGATGCGGAGGATGGCATTGTCAGAAATATCACACGCAGAAATGATGGAAATAAAAGAAATATCCTCTTGCCGTGGCAAAAGAATTTCTGCGTATTTCTGCGATTTCTGCGTGACTAAAAAAAATATCAGTATATGCGTGAGAAAAACTTCTGCGTATTTGACTTTGCTTTACCGCTATCGCGCCAGCGACTTTCAGTTCCCCTTCGGGCCGTCGACCTCAGTTCTTCGCTTCGCTCAGGCGCAGGCGGAACTGCGGTTTCTGCGTGACTTAAAACACAATCTGCGTGAGAAGAACTTCTGCGATACTGATGGTACAATAGCGGATAATCAAAAAAAATTATAATATCTTTTGGTGCTTTGCTCGCTTATTCATAATTTTGCAGTCGAATTGAAAAAAAGAAATACAAATATGTCTGTTTTAATTGCCTTGAGCCGATGGTTGGCTCGCTATACGAGTGCGTTCATTATTTTGGTTGCTGTTCTGGCTTTTTTCGTGCCTGATGCCTTCGCTTGGGTGCAGCAGGGACAGCGGGCGTCGATTATTCTCGGCCTCATCATGCTGACGATGGGCTGCACGCTCTCCATGGAGGACTTCCGCATCCTGCTCGCTCGTCCCGTTGACATCCTCATCGGCGCTGTGGCGCAATACACCATCATGCCGCTCGTGGCATGGGCCCTGGCAAATTTCTTCCACCTGAACAGCTTCATGACGGCTGGCATCATACTGGTGGGCTGCTGCCCGGGCGGCGTGAGCAGCAACATCATGAGCTTCCTGTGCAAGGGCGACGTGGCCTACAGCGTGGGCATGACGACGGTGAGCACGTGCCTGTCGCCCATCGTGACGCCGCTGCTGGTGCTGTGGCTGGCTGGTGCGGAGATTGATGTGGACGCCTGGGGTATGTTCCAGAACATCCTGCTCGTGACGCTCTTGCCGGTGACGCTCGGCGTGGCGTTCAACTATTTCCTGGGCAAGAGAAAGGATTTCAAGATGATACAAGGCATCATGCCGGGCATGAGTGTCCTGTGCCTGGCCTGCATCGTGGGCGGCGTCATCTTCACCGTTCACCCGCAACTGATGAAGAACGGCCTCAACCTCATCCTGCTGACGCTGGCCGTCGTGACGCTCCACAACGGCACGGGCTACCTGCTGGGCTACCTCGTGGGCAAGGGCTTCGGCTTCAACACGGCCAAGCGCCGCACGCTTTCCATCGAGGTGGGCATGCAAAATGCAGGCATGGCAACGGTGCTGGCCCGCAACTTCTTCGCCTCGCCTGCCATGATTGCCATGAACCCGATGGCTGCCCTGG
>CAMKTM010000017.1 GCA_946415695.1 uncultured Prevotellaceae bacterium
ACCCCCAATTATCGTCTTTAACTCCCTTAACTCCCTTAACTCCCAAATAAAATATCATTCAACTCAATAACAAAAAACTTAATTTATTATGAAACAAAGTGTCTCATCCAATACTCTTTCGAGAGAAGACGTCATAGCCCTATTTGCCAGAGGGAGAGAGATAAAAGAGCGTCGTATGCGAGAGGCGCGGCAGAAGTGGGAAGCACGGCAACAGCAAAAAAAAGTTGCGGCACAATCAGGTTATTACGACCTTGAATGGGTATAAAAAGCATGAAAGAGTTGGATATAGATAGCATCAACAGCAGTGCCCCTTACGATGTGTGCCGTGACAGGGAAGGAGCCATCCTGTTTCGAACAGATTATGAGGTTGAGTATTCTGTGACCTTTGACGATGATGCCAACCCTTATTTTACGGCCTATTGGTTTAATCTGTCGAACATGAACTCACGCACTTCACCTGGCGATCCAAAGGTTGCTCAGACAGTCATTTGCATCATTGAGGAATTCTTTCGGAAGAACCCGGATATTCTTCTCTATATGTGCAGTACTGTTGGTGGCAAACAGGCGCAGCGTTCACGCCTTTTCCTACGCTGGTTCAACGGTGCAGAGCAGCGGAAATACTATGTATCGCGTTCGATAGAACTTCGGAATGAAGAAGGAACAACAGAATATGTGGCGATGATAGTTCAGCGTTCCAACCCACGGCTTGAAGAAATCCTGTCTTTCTTCGATGCAGAGATAGAAATGTTCAACGACAACAAACCCCAAGAATAAGAACAAACAAACTCAAACAAACCAAAATAACTAACCAAAACATGACAACAATGGCTCTTAACAATCTTTGGAGGTATCTGCAAGGCCTTTCCCTCTCTGCCAGCAACCAACGCTGGCTGGGCGAACGGCTTATAGAGGCTTCTGCCAAGCACGGAGCGGCTACTGAGGAATACATGAAGTTGGAGATGTTGAACTCTCTTTTCGGTGCGTGGAACGATTCAGATGGCGAAAACATAGAGTTAGCCACCAAGGAGGGCCGCAGGGTTTGAACACAAAAATATGGAACAGAAGCAGCAAATCATGCAGGCGATAGCCAAGCGAGCACATGAGGTGACACATCCAGGCTCTACGGTCCTGCTCTTCGGCTCCCAAGCCAGAGGCGATGCCCGTCCAGATTCAGACTGGGATGTACTCATATTGCTGAACAAAGAGCGTATCTCACCTGAGGACAGAGACAAGGTGAGCTATCCGTTGCGTGAACTGGGGTGGCAAATAAATGCGATGGTAAACCCCATCATGTTCACAACTAAAGAATGGGAAAGCAAAAGCTTCACGCCATTCTACAAAAATGTAATGAAGGAAGGAGTCGTGTTATGAGCTTGACAACAGAAGAACGAAAAGCGATTGTAACATTTCGCATAGAAAAAGCCTTCAGAGCTTACAATGAAGCCGTCGGAGTCATTGGAAACAAATATTGGGAAACAATAGCCAACAGATTATACTATGCTGCATACAGTGCAGTCTCGGCTCTCTTGGTTGCCAATGGCGATACAGCACACACTCACAGCGGCGTCATACACCTCTTTGGCCTGCATTTCATCCAAGAAAAAAAGTTGTCGGCAGATATGGGACGTTTGTATCACAATCTGTTCACACTTCGGCAGACAGGCGACTACGATGATACCTATGGCCTGACAGCAGAAGATGTAATGCCATACGTTGAGCCGACAAAGTTGCTCATTAATCAAGTCGCAGAGTTAGCAAAACAATTAATAGACAAGCAAGAATAATAGCAACCCTCTAACCAAACCACAATAGCACCCCAAACTATCGTCTTTAACTCCCTTAACTCCCTTAACTCCCTTAACTCCCAAATAAAATATTAACCAACTCAATAACTCAATAACTTAAAAAACTTAATTTATTATGAAACAAAAATTACTAAACAAACTATGGCTGCGAGTCGGGATGATCGTAGCCGTAATGTGTTCCTTTTTTGCAGGACAGGTTCTTGCCGATCCTGTAACCGTGACTTATACGGTTAATGACAAAACATCAGTTACAACATCTGGTACGGCTCCAGTAGGATCTTCTGTAACATTTTCTTCAAATGGCAATACTGCTGAACAATTAACAGCGGGCACAAATCAAGTGCTTACTCTTTCTGGATATTCAGGCTATACAATAACTGGACTGAAACTTAATATGAAATCAAATTCAAGTAAGGGTGCTGGTGCTCTCTTTTATTCTACAGATGGAGGTTCCACATATACTTACCTTGTTGGTTCTGGTGAAAGTAACGGCACTAGTATTGAGGGTGTTGCTTTTAATGATGGGGCTTGGCATGGATCATGGTCAACAAGTTTCGTAGATATAACGAAGTCTGTTACTATTAATGCATCTTCTTCCAATATTATCATAAAGATTAGAGCAACTCAAAACTCTCTTTATTGTCATTCCTATACACTTACATATACACCAGCTGGTGGCGACACTCCAACTCCCACTACTTACGCCGTCACCTACAATCCCAATGGCGGCTCAGGCACAATGACTGATTCCAACAGCCCATACGTTTCAGGTGCAACAGTTACCGTGTTGGATAATGCGTTCACTCGCGACGGCTATGACTTCGTGAAATGGAACACGGCAGCAGACGGTACGGGCACAGACTACGATGCCGACGACACTTTCACAATCTCTGCCAACACCACATTGTATGCACAATGGGAAGAGCAAGCCAGTGGTGATGAGCAATGGGTTCTCACCAGCCTTTCCGACCTTACTTCATCCGATGTGTTTGTCATTGTTGGCAATAACGGAAGCAACTATGCCATGTCGAACGGCAATGGTACAAGTTCTGCTCCAGCAGCAGTTAGTGTAACTATTGAGGGTAGCCAGATAACAAGCACTGTTGCTAGCAATATCAAGTGGAATATTAGCGGTAATGCTTCTGATGGTTACACCTTCTACCCCAATGGAGATGCAGAAACGTGGCTGTATTGTACCAACACAAACAATGGTGTACGTGTCGGCACAAATGAGAGCAAAACCTTTAAGGTGGATAATGGATACTTAAAGCATAATGGCACCTCTCGTTACGTAGGCATCTACAACTCTCAAGATTGGCGTTGCTATACCTCAAATGGAGGTAACATTGCAAACCAGACCTTTGCTTTCTACAAGAAAGTGACTGGTGATGTTATTCCTCCAAGCATTACTGCTTCTACTAATGAAATTGCTTATGATGCAACAAGCGGTAGCATCACCTATTCTGTAACAAATCCTGTTGAAGGTGGTGCCGTTACAGCTACAAGTTCTGAAAACTGGTTGACAGTTGGCACTCCAAGCGACGGAACAATTGCTCTTACTTGTGCTGCCAATAGCGAAACGACTGAACGCACAGCAACTGTAACGCTTACTTACACCTACAATACTAACGAAACCGTTACAACAACTGTAACTGTTACCCAGGCAGGTGCTCCTGTGGTTTACACAACTATCCCTGCGCTCTTTGCAGCAGCAACAAGTACTGCCACAGATGTTAACATTACTTTCGGTGGTTGGGTTGTTTCTGCAGTACAGAGTAATAACGCTTACCTCACCGACAACCAAGGCAATGGCTTGATTATCTATGCAACTGGTCACGGATTCCAAGCCGGCGATGTGCTGACTGGTACTGTAAGTTGTAAGCTTCAGCTCTATCGTGGCTCTGCAGAGTTAACAGAACTCACTACTTCAACTACGGGACTGTCTGTTGCACACAATGGTACTGTCACAGAACAAAACATTGCAATCAGTGAACTTAGTGGCGTGAATACAGGTGCTCTGTTGGCATACCAAGGCCTGACCTTTAATGGCACAGCACTCGTAGATGTCAACGACAATGCCATCACACCGTATAACACGCTCTCTACCTATACTCTTGAAAGCGGCAAAACATACAATGTGAAAGGCATTTATCTGCAATTCAACGAAACTAAGGAACTACTTCCTCGCACTGCTGACGACTTCGTAGAGGTTCAGAAGCTGGACAACAGTATTATTATGGTGGGACCTGATTATACCATTGACGTTTCAGTATCTGGAGGTGGTGAAGTGAATATGACTTCTGCCGCTGCTTCTCATGGTACATTGCAATCGGAGGTTGTTTTAGCAAGCACGACTGTTGATGCAAGTAAATATACTTTTGCAAACAAGGTGCTGACGGTTCATGATGTTACGGAAGGTGGTGTCATTGTCATTCGCTATTATGTGGATGCTGATGCCGAATACAATGCTGTTGAGTTGCTTGTGCCAATCTATCTCAAGGCCAACCCCATCATCGCTTATGATGGCGAGACCGAGAGCACCGCTTATGGCACTCCTTACACTATAGACACAGACCTCATCTCAGGTGGCAACATCACATTGTCAAGCGGCAACACAGCCGTAGCAACTGTTAATGACCTGACCATCACTCCCGTTGCTGTCGGCTCAACCACCATCACCATCAACACCGCCGAAACCAACATTTGGTTCCCCGGAACAGCAACCTTCACGCTGAACGTAACAGCACCCGAAGGCAAGGAGACAGCGGCTCCAACTGGTAGTGCAGGCGGAACAATCTTTGAAGAGACATTCGCAGACTGCGTAAGTACTGGTGGCAATGATAACAATTTTGCAACAGCAGGCAATACAGAGATTTCGACTGCAAATGACTATACGGACAATGATGGCTGGGTAATTTCAAAAGGCTATCCAGCAAAAGGATGTTTAAAGTTTGGAGGTAGTAAGGCATCAGGTGGAGCAATCACTCCTTCTATTACTGCAACGATTGGAACTACTTACACGCTCTCTTTCAAAGCTGCTCCTTGGAATACTGAAAGTACTACAATGAATGTCTCTGTTGACGGCGGTACAATTTCTGGTCTTAGTGAAGACGCCATGTCAACAGGGGAGTGGAATGATTTCACTGCAAGCATAACAGCAACAGCAACCTCCTTCACAGTTACCTTCGGTGCATCAAATAATCGCTTCTTCCTTGATGAGGTCAAGGTTGAAGCTCCTGCAAGTCCTGCTCCCGCTATCACTGCAACCCTCAATGGAAGAGGTTATGCTACCTTCTGCTCAGAGTATCCTCTCGACTTCTCTGACTACGAGACAGCTGGCTACAGCGCTTGGCAGATAACGGGCGTGAGCGGCGAGACGATTACCTTCAGCCAGATTACCGGCAGCATCATGGGCGGCCAGGGCATCCTCCTGAAGGGCACAGCAGGCGAGACGATTGAACTGACTTCTGCCAACAGCACCACCACGCTCAACGGCAACCTGCTCGAAGGCACGCTGGCTCCGACATACGTTGCAGCTGATGAGTACTACGGCCTCTCCGGCAACGAGTTCGTGAAGGTGAATGCAGGTACCGTTCCTGCCGGTAAGGCTCTGCTGCCCGCAAGTGTTCTGAGCAGCAATGTCAAGGCCTTCACCTTCGTCTTCGAGGATGATGCGACCGGAATAAATGAAGAATTAAGAATGAAGAATGAAGAATCTTCAATCTATAACCTCGCCGGTCAGCGCTTAGATAATTCACAATTCACAATTCATAATTCACAGTTGAAGCGTGGCATTTACATCGTGAACGGTAAAAAAGTATTGAAATAGAAGGACTCTAAGGACTCTAAGGACTTTAAGGACTTTAAGGACTTTAGGGACCTTAAGGACCTTAACGACTAAAAAAAGAAAACAAATTATGAAAAAGACATATATCACACCCGAGACGCTCACAGTGGCGCTCGGCACTTGCCAGATGATGGCCCAATCTCCCAACGACGTAAAAGTCAACACTTCAAAGTCGGTTGACGCCGGTGCCGTTGAGACCAAGGAAGTCAGCAACGTGAACGTCTGGGACGAGGAATGGTAAACAGACCCTAAGGACTCTAAGGACTCTAAGGACTCTAAGGACCTTAAGGACCTTAAGGACTTTAAGGACTTTAGGGACCTTAGGGAGTTTAAAAGCTAAAGTTTTGTGGCTGAGAAGTTGATTCGGCATAGCGGGAATTTCCGCAAGTTGCTGTCCTACCAGAAGACGGAGGTCATCTACGAGATGACTTTCTTCTTCTGTCAGCATTTCCTTCAAAAGGGAGACCGGACGGTGGACCAGATGGTGCAGGCTGCTCGCTCTGGCAAGCAGAACATCATCGAGGGCTGTGCTGCATCAGCTACCTCTGCCAAGACAGAAATCAAACTGGTCAATGTGGCGAAGGCAAGTCTTCAGGAACTGCTGGAGGACTACATCGACTATTTGCACACGCGTGGCCATCGCAGGTGGGAGGAAGGCTCCCCTGAGTACACGGCCATGCGCGAACTGGGACGTGAGCACAGCGATGCAGAGTACTTTCTGCAGCTGTGCGCCACCCGTCCACCTGAGACGATTGCCAACATGGCTATCATACTCATCAATCAGGCCGACTACCTGCTGTTCAAGCAGCTGGAGCGCCTGGAGAAGGACTTTACCGAGAATGGCGGCTTCTCGGAAAAAATGAGCCGCATAAGAATAGAACGGAGAAAACGACCTTAAGGACCTTAAGGACCTTAAGGACTTTAAGGACCTTAGGGACTTTAAGGACTTTAAGGACCTTAAGGACACTATTAAAAAAAGAAACATGAAAAGAACTTATACTACCTTGCTGCTGGCAGCGATGGCGGTGTGCACTTTTGCGGCTGCGCCGACTGGGTCGGGAACATACTACAGCCCCGCCAATGGGAAGAAAGGTTCAGCCTTGAAGACGGCGCTCTGCGGCATTATCTACAACCGCACGGAGAAGAGCTACGACTATCTGTGGACGGCTTTCCAGACGACCGACAAGCGCAGCGACGGCAAGGTATGGGACATGTACTCGAACATCACGAACTTCACGTTCGGCACCGACCAGGCCGGAAACTACCAGAAGGAGGGCGATGTCTATAACCGCGAGCACTCGTTCCCCAAGAGCTGGTTCGGCGGCTCGGTGATGCCGATGTACTCCGACCTGCACCACATGTACCCTACCGACGGCTATGTGAACAACCAGCGCGGCAATCTGCCTTTCGGTGAGGTAAGCAATCCGACATATTCCTCTTCGGGTGGCTTCAGCAAGGTAGGTCCCTGTTCTTATTCTGATTACACAGGCAAGGTGTTCGAGCCGGCAGACGCGTACAAGGGTGACTTCGCGCGTACATATTTTTATATGGTGACTTGCTACGAGGAGAAGTTGGCGGACTGGTACTCGAAGAACAGCGAGTCGAGAGCTACAATAGACGGCACAAAGTATCCCGCCTTCCAGTCTTGGCAGCTGAACATGCTGATGGAGTGGGCAACTAATGACCCTGTAAGCGAGAAGGAGATAAACCGCAACAATGCCGTTGCAGGCATTCAAGGCAACCGCAATCCGTTCATCGACTATCCCGGCCTGGAGCAATACATCTGGGGCAATAAGACAGACGTCGCTTTCAGCTACGACAACTATGAAGGCGGCTCCTCAGGCAGCGGCGAAGGTGGCGGTGGCGATGACCCCGACCCAGATCCTAATCCGGGCAGCGCTGGAACATATAAGCTGCAGCAGGTCACTTCTGTTGAAGAAGGAGGGCTGTATGTTTTTGAACAAGGCGGATATGTGATGAGCAACGAATGTTCTTCATCTGCCTTGCAAACTACCAACTCGTACAATACGACAGGATTGAGTGGAACAGAAACTTATGTTTGGACATTGGAATCAGCCACAGGTGGCTTTTACATGAAAAACGTAAGTTTGACCAATTACCCATACTTATACAACACAACAAGCAAAACAAATGTTTCATTTGGAAATAGTGGTTCTTCCGTTTGGGCTTTTAAATTTCAAGACGATAACACGGTATTGATTCAGAACAAGAGCAATAGCGATCGTTTCTTAGGCTATACCAGTTCAACCAGCTATGCTTATAAGGCTTATGCTACGAGTAATCTGTCTTCTTATCCTCATGCGATAAAGGTATATCAGTTGGTAGAAGAAACTCCTTCTCCCGCTTCTTCTGACCTTGCTTTGACGGGTGCTCCTGTGGCGCTTAGCTTCGACCTTTACAATAACTCATCTGCTCAGACGGTCAGCTACACGACGTCTGGCACAGGCGCTGTGACGGTGAGCGGCGGCGAGGGCTATGTCGAGACTTCGGTCGATCCAAGCACAAAGACGATTACCGTTACTCCGATGGCTGTGACGCCCAGCGTTCAGACGATTACCGTCAGTCAGGCTGCCGATGCCACGCACGAAGCAGGTTCGGTGACGTTCACCGTCTCCGTTTCAGACAGCACGCCCGCCTCTTCTCCTTCTTCCTGGGGATGGGTGCAGACGGACATCACGGAACTGACAGCTTCCGACGTGTTCGTTATCGTCGGCACCAACAGCAGCGGGTCTTTTGCTATGGGCAACGAAAGCGGTAGTGCTCCGGCAGCCATTCCTGTCACCATTGCCGATGGTAAGATAACGAGTCCGGTTGCCGATAACATTAAATGGAATATCAGCAGCACCAAGACCAATTCGGGCGGTACCCTCTATACTTTCTATCCCAATGGCAGCACAACGACGTGGTTATATTGTAACAATGACGACAACGGTCTGAGGGTAGGAACAACAACCCAATCAAACACCTTTAAGATAGTTGATAACTATATATATAACACTAAGCAATCGAGGTATATAGGCATCTACAACTCTCAGGACTGGCGTTGCTACTCAACCATCCATGAAAACATTCAGAACCAGACTTTTGCTTTCTACAAGTATGTCCTCCCTCCTTTTCAGGCCGTAGCCGTCGGTGATACGGGCTATGCCACGATGGTGGCCGAGGCGGACCTTGAGATTCCTTCTGGCGTGGAGGCCTATGCCGTGCAGGTTAATGTCAGCAACTCGTTTGCCAATCTTGTGCCGATTACGACTGCCATTCCTGCTGGCGAGCCTGTCGTTGTGAAAGCCAGCGAGGGCATCTACAATTTCGTCTATGCTTCCGAGCGGGCTGACGATGTAGCCGCCAACGACCTCAAAGCCGCCACTACTGACGTGACATCCGACGGCACACAGTACTGCCTTGCGGATTTTACCTTCGGCCCAGGCTTCTATCAGGTGGCAAGCGGCATCGTGATTCCTGCCGGCAAGGCTTACCTGGTAATCCCGGCCGACGGCAGCGGCAGCGTGAAGCTGTTCTATGGCTTCGAGGAAGAGGATGCTACAGGCATCGGCCTCACGCCCGACACCTCTCTCCGCTGCGTGGAGGACTTCTATGACCTTAGCGGCAGAAAGATGGGGAAGGGCAGACTGCCCAAGGGCATCTATATCGTGAACGGGAAAAAGTATCTGAAATAACGTGCGTTCGAGGGGCAAAAAGTACATCATCGCACGTCGTCCCTAAAAACGAGGCACGCCTTGTTGGCCAACGAGGCACGCCTTTATTGCCAACGAGGCACGCCTTTATTGCCAACGAGGCACGCCTTTATTGAAATAAGACCACACCTTTAATAGTTTGAACCATGAAACATCTGATTGTTATTATTCTGTCCATTGTGCCTTTGCTGCTTTCGGCCAAAGGTGCGTCTGACACACGTCTTGTCGTCATCACCATCGACGGCCTGCGCTGGCAGGAAGTGTTCGAGGGTGCAGAAGAAACCCTGCTTGCCGACAGCAAACAGACACGCGACTCCGAACTGTACCGCCAGACCTATTGGCGCTCTACGCCAGAAGAGAGGCGCCAGTTGCTGATGCCGTTCGTCTGGAACACCATCGCGAAGCAAGGCACGCTCATCGGCAACCGCAACCTGAACAGCATCATGCAGCTTGCCAACAAGACCAACATCTCCTATCCCGGCTACTCAGAAATGATGACGGGCATGGTGGACGATGCCATCAAGGGCAACGACCCAGTGAACAATCCCCACCGCAATGTCCTGGAGGCTGCCAACGCTGACGCCCGCTATCGGGGCAGCGTCGTGATGTACGGCTCCTGGAAGTCCACGCGCTTCGCCATCCACAACGAGCAGGCAGGCATCCCGGCCAGCGTCTCCTACGAGAAGCCTATCGCCAAGAAGCCTTCGCCTCGCATCAAGCTGGCAGAAAGGATGCTCGAAGGAATGCCACACTACTGGCGCTCCGAGCACTTCGATGCCTTCACCTACGCCTTCGCCCTCGAGACGCTGCTCAGCGACCACCCGAAGGTGATGTGGATTTCCTTCGGTGACTGCGACGAATGGGCACACGCCCGCAAGTACGACCTCTACCTCGACGCCGCCAGAGGCACCGATGCCTTCATCCGCGACATCTACGAGGCCTGCGAGGCCGACAAGTTCTACCGCGGCAAGACCGTCTATCTCATCACGTGCGACCATGGCCGCGGCTTCGGTAACGAATGGTCCAGCCACGGCAGCAGCACCAAGGGCTCCGAGGCCACATGGGTCATGCTCCTGGGCAAAGGCATCGAGGCAAAGGGCGAGACCAGCGAGTGCGGCCCCTACTACACCAAGCAGATTGCCGCCACCATCGCCTCCATCCTCGGCATCGACTTCACGCCCGACGACGGAGCGAAGCAACAGCCCATCGGCATGTAAGGTGGTTCTTAACGCAATTTATATAAAGATTAGAATATAAGTATGTCAAGCGAGGAAATGAAAAAGCTGCACCTCACACCTGTTACGGACTATATTACTGAAGATTACGGTGAAGAGGGAACACCATCCAGAACAGAGTTTGATGCGAGGGTGGATGCCTTTATCTTAGGTGAACGGCTCAAGGAAGAGCGGCTCAAGGCAGGCTTTACGCAGCAGCAGCTGGCAGAGCGCATCGGCACGAGAAAGAGCTATATCTCGCGAGTCGAAAACGGTCATGCCGACATTCAAGTTTCCACCCTGTTCAAGATATTCAATGGGCTTGGCCGTCGGCTGAGCCTGACGGTGCTGTAGCTTTTGACAGTATGGGATTGCAAATTCACAGAGATTATATCAATTATTGGAACACACCTTTAATCGTTAAAGAATCCACCCGAAGGAAAAACTTTGAACTATAAACTTTGAACTTTGAACTATTTGTCGTACCTTTGCACCCGCAAAAATAAAAAGGAAAGCCTCCCTAACCCCCTTTAGTGGGGGAATAAATGGTAAATGGTAAATGATTAAATCGTAAATAAACTGATGAACATCTCATTTGAAAACGTCGATAAGGTGAGCGCACTGCTGACCGTGAACATCGAAAAAGCAGACTACGAAGACAAAGTAAAGAAAGCACTCAAGGACTTCAGCCACAAGGCAAGCCTGCCCGGGTTCCGCCCCGGCAAGGTGCCCGCTTCGCTCATACAGAAGCGCTTCGGCACAGAAGTAAAGGCAGAGGAAATCAACAAACTCCTCGGCGAAGAGGTGAACAAATACATCCGCGAGAACAAGATAAACATGCTGGCCGAGCCTCTGCCCAACGAGGAGAAGACGCCTGCCATGAACTTCGAGACGCAGGACGACTTCACCTTCGCCTTCGACATCGCACTCGCTCCCGAGTTCGACGCCAAGCTCTCCAAGAAGGACAAGCTCACCTACTACGACATCAAGGTGGACGACGCGCTCGTTGACCAGCAGGTGCAGAGCTTCTGCCAGCGCGGAGGTCAGCACGTCAAAGTAGAGAGCTACGATGCAGGCGACTTGGTGAAAGGCACCCTCTCGCAGCTCGACGATAAGGGCAATACGCTCGAGGGCGGCATCACGGTGGAGGACGCTGTCATGCTCCCCGAATACATGAAGGACGACAAAGAGAAGGCCAAGTTCAAGGGAACAAAGGTGGGCGACGTCATCACCATCAATCCCGCCAAGGCTTACGCCGACAGCGCCACCGAACTCAGCAGCCTGCTCCGCATCACGAAGGAAGAGGCAGAAGGCATGAAGGCCGACTTCAGCTTCCAGATTTCCGAGATTTCCCGCTTCGAGCCCGCAAAGCCCACACAGGAGCTCTTCGACAAGATGCTTGGCGAGGGCGTAGTGAAGAGCGAGGAAGAGTTCCGCCAGTTCATCGCCAACGACATCAAGAGGAACTTCGCCAGCGAAGAAGAATATCAGTTCACGCAGGACCTGCGCAGCTATCTCCTGGACCGCATTGGCAAGGTAGAATTCCCCGAAGCACTCCTGAAGCGCTTTATGAAGCTCCGCAACCAGGACAAGGAAGAGTCGTACGTCGATGACAACTTCGAGAAGAGCCTGCCCGAACTGCTCTGGCACCTGGCAAAGGAACAGATTTGCGACCAGCTCGAGATAAAAGTGGAGCACGAGGATGTGCTCGAGACAGCCAAGACCTACACCCGCATCCAGTTCGCACAGTACGGCATGATGAACCTCCCCGAAGAGTCCGTCACCAAGTATGCCGCCGAAATGCTCAAGAACGAAGAGCAGGCACAGGGCCTCGTGGAGCGCACCGTCGAGAACAAACTCGTGGCAAAAGCTAAGGAAGTCGTCACCCTGAAGAAGAAGGAAGTGACCCTGGAAGAGTTCCGCAAACTTACAGAGAAGAAGTAGAGATATTAGAGGTAAGTGGTTAGGGGTTAGAGGTTAGAGGTTAGAGAATACTTTTGGCCCCTGTCTCTGCATCCAAGACAATCCCCTAACCCCTAACCTCTAACCTCTAACCTCTAACCCCTAACCTCCCACCTCTAACCTCCCACCTCTAACCTCTAACCTCTAACCCCTAACCCCTAACCCCTAACCTCCCACCCCTAACCTCTAACCCCTAACCTCTTACCCCCTATTATATATAATAATGTATAGCATGGACAACGAGTTTCGCAAGTACGCCACCCGTCATTTGGGTATGAACGGCATGGTGCTGGACGACGTCATCAGCACGCAGAACAAGTACCATTCGCAGTACCTCAATCCATATATCCTCGAGGAGCGGCAACTGAACGTCACGCAGATGGACGTCTTCAGCCGCCTTATGATGGACCGCATCATCTTCCTCGGCACAGAGATTGACGACTATACCGCCAACACCTTGCAGGCACAGCTGCTCTTCCTCGACAGTACCGACCCTGGCAAGGACATCAGCATCTACATCAACAGCCCCGGCGGCAGCGTCTATGCCGGCCTTGGCATCTACGACACGATGCAGTTCATCGCCAGCGACGTGGCTACCATCTGCACAGGCATGGCAGCCAGCATGGCCTCCGTACTGCTTGTGGCAGGCAAGGAAGGCAAGCGCAGCGCACTGAAGCACAGCCGCGTCATGATGCACCAGCCAATGGGCGGCGCACAGGGACAGGCCAGCGACATCGAGATTACGGCTCGCGAGATACAGAAGCTCAAGAAGGAACTCTATACCATCATCGCAGAACATTCCCACACCGACTTCGACAAAGTGTGGGCCGACAGCGACCGCGACTATTGGATGACGGCCCAGGAAGCCCTGGAGTACGGCATGATAGACCGCGTGATGACGAGGAAAGAGGATTAGAGAATAGAGAAATAGGCATGACAGGAAAACGCAAGAACCGTTGCTCCTTCTGTGGGCGCAGTGAGGACGAGGTGGCTTTGTTGCTGACAGGCATGAACGGCTACATCTGCGACGAGTGTGTCCGCCAGGCTGAGAAAATCGTCAAGGAGAACCTTGGCAGCGAGGTGAACCTGAAGGCGGGCAGTGTAGCAGGGCTCAATATGGCTGAACTACCCAAGCCGCACGACATCAAGGCCTTCCTCGACCAGTACGTCATCGGTCAGGACAGCGCCAAGCGCTACCTGTCGGTCGCCGTCTATAACCACTACAAGCGTCTGGCGCAAATGGTCGATGACGACGGCGTGGAGATAGAGAAGAGCAACATCATCATGGTCGGCCCGACAGGTACCGGCAAGACGCTCCTCGCCCGCACCATCGCCAAGCAGCTCAAGGTGCCGTTCACCATCGTGGACGCCACAATCTTTACCGAAGCAGGATATGTGGGCGAAGACGTGGAGAGCATTCTGACCAGACTGCTTCAGGTGGCGGATTACGACGTTTCGGCCACGGAACGCGGCATCGTCTTTATCGACGAGATAGACAAGATAGCCCGCAAGCAGGACAACCCGAGCATCACCCGCGACGTGAGCGGCGAAGGCGTTCAGCAAGGACTGCTCAAGCTGCTCGAAGGTTCCATCGTCAACGTGCCGCCAAAGGGAGGCCGCAAGCATCCCGACCAGGACTATATCCACGTCAACACACGCAACATCCTCTTCATTTGCGGTGGAGCCTTCGATGGCATCGAGCGCAAGATAGCACAACGTCTCAACACCCATGTGGTGGGCTACGAAAGCGTGCAGAACCAGCAGCGCATCGACACGAAGAACCTGATGAAGTACATCGTGCCGCAAGACCTGAAGAGCTTCGGCCTCATCCCCGAAATCATAGGCCGCCTGCCCGTGCTGACGTACCTCAATCCCTTGGACCGCGATGCCCTGCGCCGCATCCTGACCGAGCCGAAGAACTCGCTCGTCAAGCAGCAGATAAAGCTCTTTGCCATGGACGGCATCAAGCTCATCTTCGAAGAGGAGGCGCTCGACTTCATCGTCGATAAAGCCGACGAGTACAAACTCGGTGCCCGAGGGCTGCGTGCCATCATGGAAAGCATCATGATAGACGCACAGTACAACGCTCCGTCGGGGCAGGACAAGGTGCTCACTATTACACGTGAGTATGCCGAGCAGCAGATTGAGAAGAATGAAAGAATGAAGGAATGAAAGAATGAAGGAATGACACGTGTCCTTTACACGTGCTTTTCCTTCCTTTTTATTCTTTCATTCTTTCATTTTTTTTATTTTTAACTAAAAACATTTGGTGGTTTGCGCAAAAAGACGTATCTTTGTCTTTAGCTTTTGTTTCTAATACCACCTAAATGGCAGAGATAAACCTGACAGAACAGCTTAAACATTATTTTGGCTTCGACTCCTTCAAGGGCGACCAGGAAGCCATCATCCGTAATCTTCTTGACGGCAATGACACCTTTGTGCTGATGCCGACGGGCGGCGGCAAGTCGCTTTGCTATCAGTTGCCGGCACTCATAAGCGAGGGCACGGCCATCGTCGTGTCTCCCCTCATTGCCCTTATGAAGAACCAAGTGGACGCCATACGCCAGCTTACCGACGACGACGGCATCGCACACTATCTGAACTCCTCGCTCACCAAGGCACAGATCGACATGGTGAAGCAGGACGTCGTGGACGGCCGAACGAAGTTGCTTTATGTGGCGCCCGAATCGCTGACCAAGGAAGAGAACATGCGCTTCCTTGCCAAGACGAAAATATCCTTCTATGCCGTTGACGAAGCGCACTGCATCTCGGAGTGGGGACACGACTTCCGCCCCGAGTACCGCAACATACGGCCCCTCGTGGAGCAGATAGGCAAGGCACCCATCATAGCCCTCACCGCCACGGCCACCGACAAAGTGCGTACCGACATCAAGAAGAACCTCGGCATCCCCGACGCCACTGAGTTCAAAAGCTCATTCAACCGCCCCAACCTCTACTACGAGATACGTCCGAAGACGAAAGACGTCGATAAGGACATCACGCGCTTCGTGCTCCAGAACAAAGGCAAGAGCGGCATCATCTACTGCCTGAGCCGCCGCCGCGTGGAGGAACTGGCAGAGATGCTCCGTGCCAACAACATCGCAGCCCGCGCCTATCATGCCGGCATGGAGACGGCCGAACGCGCCGAGACGCAGGACGATTTCCTCATGGAGCGCATCGACGTCATCGTCGCCACCATCGCCTTCGGCATGGGCATCGACAAGCCCGACGTGCGCTACGTCATACACTACGACATACCCAAGAGCCTCGAAGGCTACTACCAGGAGACAGGCCGTGCCGGCCGCGACGGCGGAGAAGGCGTCTGCCTCACCTTCTTCTCGCCGCACGACCTGCGCAAACTCGAGAAGTTCATGCAGGGCAAACCCGTGTCCGAGCAGGACATCGGGCGGCAACTGCTGCAGGAGACAGCAGCCTACGCCGAGACATCCGTCTGCCGGCGCAAGTTCCTTCTCCATTACTTCGGAGAAGAATACGAACCCGACAACTGCGGCAAGTGCGACAACTGCCTGCATCCCAGAGAAAGAGTGGAAGCCGCCGACGAACTCTTGCTCGTATTGCGCGTCATCAGCGCCGTCAAGGAAGGCTTCAAGACACAGCACGTCATCGACGTACTCCTTGGCAACGAGACAGACGACGTCATCGCACACCGCCATGAGCAACTCAGCTGCTTCGGCAGCGGCGACGACCACGAAGCACCCTTCTGGAACGCCGTCATACGCCAGGCCATGATTTCCGGCTACATAGAAAAAGGCATCGAGAACTACGGACTGCTCAGCATCACGCCCGAAGGACGAGAGTACATGAAGTCGCCCGAGGAGTTCTACATCACCGAGGACCGCGAGTTCGACGACTTCAACGACGTGGCAGGCGAAGGAACATCCGTGCTCGACGAGACACTCTTCGCCATGCTCAAAGACCTGCGCCGCGACGTCGCACGCCGCAAGAACCTCCCCCCATACGTCATCTTCCAGGACCCCTCGCTCGAGGACATGGCAACATCCTATCCCACAACCGTCGAGGAACTGAAGAACATCAGAGGCGTGGGCGAAGGCAAGGCCAACCGCTACGGCGCCGAGTTCTGCCAACTCATCGCACGCTACTGCGAAGAGAACGAGATAGACCGCTTCGAGGACTTCCGCGTGCGCACCCTCGTCAACAAAAGCGCCGACAAGATCAGCATCATCACGTCCATCGACCGACAAGTGGACCTCGAACAAATCGCCAAGACCAAAGACATGACACTCAGCGAATTGCTCGACGAAATATACAGCATCGTCGATAGCGGCACCAAGCTCAACCTCGACTACTACATCCGCGAAGTCATGGACGACGACCACATGCAGGACATCTACGACTACTTCCGCGAAGCCGAGGACAACAACGTCGATGACGCCCTCGACGAGTTCGCCGACGACGAAGACGAGTACACCGAAGAGGAAATCAAACTCGTCCGCATCAAGTTCCTCGCCGAGAACGGAAACTAATGAAGGAGCAAGGAGCGAGGGGCAAGAGGATTGAAGAAGCGAGGGTGTGTCATAATTAACGGATTACACTGATTCAACGGATTATCTTAAATGCTGATTATCAGCGTTGCTTAAATCCGTCAAATCCGTGTAATCCGTTGTTGTTAATTATGACACACCCTCATTTTTGCGTTTTGCCCACCCTCGCCCAAAGGGGCAAAAGCTTTCCTTCCTCCCCCTCCTGCCATTGTCACAAACAGGACATCACGTTCTTTATGTTATCCCCCCTCATGTAAAGTATTATTGCTTTTCGCATATACTATTTAACCGCCCATCATTCCGTTTTTGCTATCACCAGAAGCAACAGGCGACAAACATTTATCATTCGCCACACAGCGAATCGTTTTGCTTGTACATGTACGTGCAATTGCTTTTACATGTACAAGCAATTGCTTTTACATGTACAAGCAAACAACACCCCGTGCCGCATCATACATTTCGGTGGCCTCCGTGCCGCTTAACTCCCCTTTTGCAGACACAAACATAAACATGGCACAAAAGCACACCATTTGTGCATACAAGCCCCCAAAACAAGCCACAAATCAAAGATTTCAAAAGAAAAAGCGCAAGGATTGCAAAAAAAGCCGTAACTTTGCAGCGCATTATGCGTGCGCACACGCGTCGCGTGATAGAAAAAGATAAAAAGAAACAACAAAACAAGAACAATCAACAATTAAACAACTATTTCCAATGAAGAAAAAATTACTTTTCCTCATGCTGTCCGTGCTGACCTTAGGCGCATGGGCGGATACCTACACGCCTGTGGAGTACATTGCCACGACAACATCAATGAAGGACGGCGACAGCAATGACAATGTTC
>CAMKTM010000018.1 GCA_946415695.1 uncultured Prevotellaceae bacterium
CCATGTGGTGAGGGGTGCAATGGCGGTTCTCGGGGTCGTCGCCGCCGCCGATGTTGTAACGGAAATGGGAATAGTTCAAGCCCTCGGGACTGACGAGCCACTCGACGATTTCGTCTATCTTTTCATCATCCCATTTGCCGCACTGTGCAGCCCACCAGCAGAGCGACACGCCCCAGCCGTCCCAATGCTGGCGCACCCGCTGCGTGTCGATCGTGTAGCAGAGGGCGCTGTCGGCAGGAGCGGCCTTGGCGGCAGGAGCGGCCAGGAGGAGAAGCAGCGTGAGGCATCTCATAACCACACATTGCCTGAAACCTGACGTGAATCTGGCGAAATCTAACTGTCTCATTATAGTGGTCTGTCGTGGTGGCTCGATGGTATCCGCATCTTGATAATGTGGCTTCGGGAGACACTCGAGTACAGGGTTGTTTCAATAAGAGCGTGCCTCGTTGGAGGTAAGAGCGTGCCTCGTTGACAATAAGAGCGTGCCTTTATTGCAATAAGAGCGTGCCTCGTTTTTCTTAACCTCTCACTCCTTCTCTCTTGGGAATGCCGATATGCGGAGTCGGGCAGCCCCCATTGGCACCAGGGTGATGGGCGTTGTCTCGGCGGCACGAGGGGCGTACTTCGTAGGCAACATGTCGGTCATGCCAGTAGCGTCGAAGCGCCAGGAGGGTATCTGCCGGCCTACGGCTGTGAACTCGAGCGGCGTCTCATCCAGAGTGAAAGGCCGGTCGTCGGCCGGATACGCTTTGCGGACAACGCTGAAATTGACCGGCAGGTTCTTGTCGTCAACCACAAGGCCATAGTTCCAGTCGCTCTTCGCCCGGATGACATAGCAAGGCCAGAGGGAAGCGTCAACGCCCGCCTGCCAGTGGGAGTCGTCCTGCACAAACTCTGGGTCGCGGCTGTCGTGCGCCTCCCATTCCTCGTCGATCTTAAGCGAAAGCGTGAGCGGTCCGTAATGCACACTGACGCTCGACTTGTTTTGCTGCCAGACGGTGGAGCGCACCTTCATGGGAAGGCTGAGGGTAACGACATCGCCCTCCTGCCAGCTGCGGCTGATGCAGATGTAGCGTCCGACAGCATTCTTGAAAGTACGGTTCGCGCCGCTTACCTTTACAACCGCATCCTCCGCCCAGGCTGGGATGCGCAGATAGAGCGGGAAGGCAACCTCCTGTTCGGGATGCAGCGTAAGGGTGATGGTCTCGTCGAAGGGATAGTTGGTGGTCTCCTCCATTCGCACGGAGACGCCTTCGCCCACCTTTGCCGTCGTCTCGTTGGCCGCATAGAGCATCGTAGCCAGTCCGCCATCGGCAGTTGCCATCACGAGGTGCTCTGCAAAGTAGGGCCAGCCCATGCCGTGGTTGTGCTGACAGCAGCGGGAGCTGAAGGGACTCATGCTGAGCATGCCGCGCAGGGCATTGTCGATGCTTGGTGCATGGTTCTTCTCGTCGCTGATGGCCATGTTGGCCGACGTGATGTATCGCAGGGCACGCATGTCGGGGGTGAGTGCGGCAGGCAGTGAGTTGAAGGCCACGTCCTCGCAGTGGTCGGCCCAGAAGATGTCGCCCGTGATGCCCATCAGAATCTCGTCGCTCGCCATCTGCTCCACGATGGCACAGGTCTCGGCTCCGTTCCTCGGGTCGTAGTATCCGCGGCGGGCGTTCTCGTCGGCTGCATACATGCCGCCCGGCATCTGGCCGTAGCGCTTGCGCATCTCGTTGTGAGCGCGATAGGTAGCCTCGAGCATCTCTTTGTCGCCCGTGTACATATAATATGTCGCAGGTTCGCGGAAGCCTTGAGCCACGTTCACGCCGTGCCAGTTGGGCAGGTCGTCTTGCAACGTCCAGTCGGAGGTGGCGCGGTGGAGCTTGTCGATGAGGGGCAAGATGGATTGGTCGCCGTTGCGGTTGTAGAGCCAGATGACGCTCCAGAGGTTGTCGCCGCCGCGCTTCTCCTGCCAGAGACCTTTCAGGAACTTGCTGTCGTCGATGCTCATCTCCCACTTGAAGTAGCGGTTCATAGCCGCCAGCACACGGGCATTTTCTGTGGCTTCGTAGTAGGTTTGCAGTGCCCAGAGCATCGGCATCTTGGCCCAAAGGTCGGGGCTGGAACCGTCGTAGCCGTCGGGGCCGAGGCGTCCGTTGGAGGCCTGGTTGTTGAGCACCGCATTGAGCCAAGTGTTCACCTCGCGCTTCATGGCATCGTCGTTAAGGATATAGGCCAGGCTGCAGTACCCTCTGATCCAATAGGGCACTTCCTCCCATCCGTGGTCGCCCTGGTTGGAGAGCCATTGGTTGTTGTTCTTGTCGAGCCAGGCACTGACGGTGCCGAGCTGTCCGTTCAGTCCGTCGCGCTGCAGCTCGAGATACTTGCGAAGCCAGCCCCGTGGCTGAACCTTGCCGACAGGCAGCTTCAGGAGCGGTGCCGACTGCAAAGGTTCGCGGAAGTTGACATAGTTCGCGTTGGTCTGAGTGCGGTCGGGACAGTCAACGACGGTAATCGAGGGCTGTGCCTGACAACCCAAAGTAAACAGCAGAAGTGCCAGAAGGGATAAGGTCTTTTTCATTTTGGGATGTAATTATTTTTTTATAATCTTTTTGCCTTGCGTGATGATAATACCGGAATATGATTTGCTGTTGACGGCTTGCCCTTGCAGATTGTAAACCTGCCCTTCGTCCTCCTCGGGAGAGACAAGGCCGATGTCCGTGTGCGTCGCATCGTAGGTTACACTCAGTCCGTAGTCAATGTGGCCGCCGCCTTCGCCTTGCCGCAGGGAAACACACAGCACATTGTCCCCCTCCACCAGAAGACTCTTTCTGGCATTAGGGACGCGAAAGGTGGCATAGTTGTTGTCGTTCCACCCAGAGGTAGAGTAAAGCTTTGTCCCGTTAAGCCAGAACGTGGGATATTCGTCGTAACTGTATGTCAGGTTCACAACGCCGATGCTGATTTTCAGCAAATCCTCTGCAGTGAGCGTGAAGTGCCGGCGTATGAGGATGGGATGAACAGAGCTTTGCCACTGCGTGACCAAGAACTTGTTCTCGTCGATGCTGAACGGGCCAAAGCCTTCTCGCCAGTAGCTCTCGTCCTCTTCGAGGGAATACCACTTGGCTCTTTCGGCCTGGGAGAGGTCCGTGTTGTAGTTCAACTCGTAGAAGAGGCAAGGCCAGAAGCCTTCACCGCTATCCACCGTGTCAAGATAATACTCTGTGACTGTTTCCGCAGAGCGTATGGCATTTGTCGCCATGAAAAGGAACAGCAGAGGAATGTGCTTTATGTTCATAAAGATAATAAAAACTGATAATAAGGTAATAAGAGAATGTCTCTATCGTGCGTTTGTGCTGCAAAAATATAAAAAAAAAATGAAGGAAGGATGCAGTGTGAAGAATAATTTGTACTTTTGCCTCGAATTACTGACACAAAAACTAAAACTCTCCATGAAAAGGTTATTCTTCATTTTCTCGTGTCTGGTATCTTTTGTCTGTGCTTCGGCACAACGTGCCAACTACGACATCATCCCCCTTCCAAAGGAAGTTAAGGCGGACACCACCCAGTTCTTTACCCTGACAAGCGGCATGGGCATTGCCTACGATGCGGCGAACAGCGAAAGTGCCCGCATTGCGGCGTTCCTGCAAACGTGGGTCAAGGAAGCTTTAGGGCTGCAACTTGCTCTGACTCCAGAAGCAAAGAAAGCGCCCATCCGGCTGGCTCTTGCCTCTCCTGCCCAAAAGGGAAAGAAGGCAAAGCCTGCTGCCCTGACGCAGCAGCAGAAGGAAAGTTATACGCTGACGGTTGGCAAGGACGGCATTCTCATCTCTGCCTTCGAGCCAGCAGGCCTGTTCCGTGCTGCCGAAACGCTTCGGAAGTCTCTTCCTGCGACGGGAAAGGCCAGTGAGCACGTAGAACTGCCCTTCGTCACGATTACCGACCAGCCGCGCTTCTCCTATCGCGGCGTGCTCCTGGACTGCGGCCGGCACTTCTTCTCCGTCGAGTTCATCAAGCAGTTCCTCGACGTGATGGCGCTGCACGGCTGCAACCAGTTCCATTGGCACCTGACGGAGGATCAGGGCTGGCGCTTCGAGGTAAAGGCTCTGCCAGACCTGGCTAAGAAGGGAAGCATCCGCGAAAGGACCGTCATCGGCCCCGCCAGGATGAACATTTACGACAACATCCCTTACGGCGGTTACTACACTCAGGAAGAGTGCCGCGAAGTGGTGCGTTATGCTGCGGAGCGCTACATTAACGTCGTGCCCGAGGTGGATATGCCCGGACACATGCAGAGTGCTCTGCACGTCTTCCCGAATCTGGGTTGCACGGGCGGGCCGTATCCCGTGGCTGTCAAATGGGGCGTGATGCGCGACGTGCTTTGCGGCGGCAACCCGGAGACGCTGGACTTCCTGAAGACCGTCTTCGGCGAGCTTTGCGACGTCTTCCCCTCTCCCTACATCCACATCGGGGGCGACGAATGTCCGAAGGAGCGTTGGCAGAAGTGTCCGAAGTGTCAGGCTAAAATCAAGGAACTTGGTTTGACGAGCGACCCGAAGACCGACGGCGACGGCGGAAGAGGAAGTCAGGACGGACGCAGCGCCGAGAACAAGTTACAGACCTTCATCAACCACGAGATTGAGCAGTTCCTCGCCTCGCGAGGCCGCAGCATTATCGGCTGGGACGAGATTCTGTCTGGCGGACTGACGGAGGATGCCATCGTCATGTCGTGGCGAGGCACGAAGGGCGGCGTTGCGGCTGCCAAGCAGAAGCACCGCGTCATTATGAGCCCGAATGTGTTTGCCTACATCGAC
This sequence comes from uncultured Prevotellaceae bacterium, assembly GCA_946415695.1. Classification (GTDB taxonomy): domain Bacteria; phylum Bacteroidota; class Bacteroidia; order Bacteroidales; family Bacteroidaceae; genus Physcousia. The sequence continues at coordinate 4,803 of CAMKTM010000018.1, forward strand.
CATCCGCAGTTGAAGGACTATGGCAAGCAGCCGCGCACGACGGACAGCTACATCGTCTCCTGCTCGAAGATGTACTCCTTCGAACCGCTCGTCCCCGAGGAACTGTCCTCCGAGGAAAGTGACTACATCCTGGGCGTACAGACCAACCTTTGGACGGAACATGTGGCTTATCCCGAGCACGCCCTCTATCAGTTGCTCCCCCGATTAGGGGCCATGAGCGAGGTGCAGTGGTGCAACCCCGAACAGAAGGATTTTGAGAACTTCAAGACCCGCCTGCCTCGGTTAGAAAAGCTGTACGACAAGATGGGCGTCGTCTATTGCCGTGAGGTGGAGTGACGCTTTCTGCCCAGCCGCTTCCTCAACGGCTCGTCGTAGAAGAGCAGGCACAGCGTGGCTATCAATAGGGAAGCCACTATCGTGACGAGGGCCGCCACCCAAGGCTGGGAATGGCCTGCATAGACGTATCCGCTGCGCTCCACCCATGTGATGTACAGATAGATAAGCGGGAAGTGCACGGCATAAAGAGGATAGGACAGGCGGCCAAGGAAAGAAACCGCTTTCTGCTGCCAGCCCGACACGATGCCGCGAGCGCCAAACCAAATGATGGTGGGGAAGAAGGAGAAGATGCAGACGAGCTGATAAATGGTGTCGGCATCCTTTTCTCCGAGGGAAGGAAGGCCGAGCAACACGACCAAAGCCAAAGCGCACAGAAGGAACATGTGGCCTTTTATTGGCTTGGGCTGACGTTCCCTAAAGACGCGCGCCATCAGAAGCCCCATGGGATAGGCATAGAGCATTCTGAGGGCTCCGCCAAACAGGTTCATCGGTTCGGACGACCATCCGTAGGCAACGCCTCCGTCCGCGGTCAGGAGGGCATATCCTGCAATGGAGATGATGCCGCAAGCCACCCAGACCCTCAACCATTTTGTGGAGAGGCGGTGGAGCAAAAGGCCGTAGAGCAGACTGCCCAGATACTCGAAGAAGAGCGACCAGTGCGGCCCGTTGAGCGGAAAAGCCTCGGTGTTGCCACGGACGTCTGCTCCCGCCGGTGAGGGAATGAGGAAGAGGCCCAACAGCGTGGCAAGCAGAAGCGCTTGTGTGGTCACTTCCGTGCCGTCCCATTTCGTACAGCCCTGAACCACGAAGGCAAGGGCTCCCAGCAGTACGCCCATCACGACCATCGGATGCAGGCGGATGAGCCTTCGCTTGACGAAACCCCAGAACGACATAGTCCCCTCGCTTTCGCCTCCCCCATGGAAGATGGTATCAGAAAAGGCCCTGTCGTAGGCATAGCCCATGACAAAGCCCGAAAGGATGAAGAAGAAGTCAACGCCCAGGAAACTGTGATAGAATTCGCTGACGGGCGTTGGCCACACTAAGAAACTTTTGGCATCGTTGAAAACATGATACAGGAGTATCATCAGGGCCGCCACGCCTCGCAGCCCGTCTAAAATGTCGTACCTAACCTTGCTCATGGATATTGTGTCTTTGAAGTGTCTGATTTGTCTTTAAACACAGATTAAGGGGATTAAACAGATTACTGTCGGAGAGGGAACGTTTCTTGCGGGTTGGTTTTTCTATAAGAGCGTGGCCTTATTTCAATAAGAGCGTGCCTCGTTGGCTATAAGAGCGTGCCTCGTTGGCTATAAGAGCGTGCCTCGTTTTTAGGGATGCCTTTCGGTTTCTTTGAAACAAGATGACTTCTTTTCATTGAACTCGCGTTTTTTTATCTGCGTCCGCCTCGGCTGCCGCCACCATGGCTGCTGGCGCTGCGGCTCACTCCTACGCCTCGGCTGCCGCCACCATAGCTGCTGGCGCTGCGGCTCACTCCTACGCCTCGGCTGCCGCCACCATAGCTTCCTGCGCTGCGGCTCACGCCCATGCCTCGGCTGCCGCCACCATAGCTTCCTGCGCTGCGGCTCACGCCCATGCCCCGGCTGCCGCCACCGTAACTTCCTGCGCTGCGGCTCATCCCCATGTCTCGGCTGAAGCTTCTGCTTGGAGAGGCGGAACGGGAGGTGCCATTCATTCGGGAACTGCTTCCGTCGAAGGAGTTGCCGCGATGACCACCGCCACCGGGGTTCATGCCTCCCGTGCGGCCATTGCCATAGTGATTGTCGTTGCCACCGGGATTCATGCCTCCGTGATGAGTCCTGCCGTCAGCATGGCGTCCGCTCAAGTCAATGTGGTAGCCGTTGCCTTCATGGCGGTGCCCTCTGCCACCGCGGCCTGCCTCGTGATGAACGGGGCGGTGCATGTCGCGGCCTCGAAGCCCACCGTCCCACATCGGACGACGGTTGCCATAGAAACCGTCACGATGGTAGTAACGGCTGTGTCCGCCATTATATGTCCGCCACACCACGGGACGGCTGTAGTAGAAGTAACCGCGGTTGTAGTAGCTGTAGATAGGGAAGAACCAGTTGCCTGCCCGCCAAACGACGGGACGCAGGAAGTAGTCGGCAGCCAGCAGCAGGCTGTACTGCCAGTCGTGCAAGATGCAGCGGAAGTCGCTCAGGCGATAGTTGTAGTAGTCGCCATAGAGATTGGAAGGAGAATCGATGCGGAGAAGGTAGTCGAGGTTTATCTCGTAGGCATCGTTATACTGCTGGTCGTTGAGGTTGAGCTCATAAGCCATCTTGTCGGTCAGATAAAGAGCCTCAGCCTGTGCACGTTCAAAACTCATTGCAACCGCATTCAAGCTCGCTGCCATCACAAACATCAGGGAGATAATAATCTTTTTCATAGCTGTACCGTTTTGTGTCGTTCTACAATCGTTTGATGGCGCAAAGGTAAAGCGAAAAAAGACAACAGTTATGAGGATTTTCCCTAAACGGAAGGGGGAAAGCCCTAATCCATGCGGTCGCGGTAGTCTTCGTAGGTGAAGCGGCGAAGCGTTTCGCGCGTGCCGTCCGCATGTTCCAGGACGATGGAGGGGTGCATGATGCCGTTGAACATTGTGGTCTTGACCGTCGTGTAGTGTATCATGTCCTCGAAGATGATTTCCTGCCCTACTCTGAGCGGCTCGGCAAAACGCCAACTGCCCATGTAGTCGCCGCTCAGGCAACTGTTGCCGCCCAAGCGGTAAATGTTCCGCTCCTTCGCATCGGGCCGCGACGCAGCGTCGAAGGGCAGACTCTCCGCTCCCCGCACCTCGGGCTGATAGGGCATCTCGAGGCAGTCGGGCATGTGACAGGTGAAGGAAACATTCAGGATGGCAGTCCGTATGCCGTGGTTCTCTACGATGTCCACCACCTCGGCCACCAGCAGACCGGTCTGCCAGGCGAAGGCACTGCCCGGCTCAAGTATGATGTGAAGATGGGGATAACGCTGATGCAGACCATTTAATATATTTATAAGGTGCTCCACGTCATAATCCTTGCGCGTCATCAAGTGTCCGCCGCCCAGGTTAAGCCACTTCAATTGTGGGAACCAGCGGCCGAACTTCTCCTCCAGATGCTCCAGCGTATGCTCCAAAGCCGAAGCCGGACTTTCGCAATGGCAATGGCAATGGAAACCTTCGATGCCGGCAGGAAGCTTCTCGGGCAACTGCCCGGCCAGCACACCGAAGCGGCTACCCGGGGCACAAGGGTTGTAGAGCTCCGTCTCTATTTCGCTGTATTCGGGGTTCACACGAAGGCCGTAAGACACAAAATGCTCGGTGAAATGGGACATTTTTGGAAACAGCCGTTCATATTGCGAAAGGGAATTGAAGGTGACGTGCCCGCTGCAATGCAGTATCTCGTCGAACTCTTCTTCCTCGTAAGCAGGGCTATACGTATGGGCAAGAGAGCCGAACTCCTCGAGCGAGAGGCGTGCTTCGCAAAGACTGCTTGCTGTGGTATGGCCGATGAATTGGCGGAAAATGGGAAAGGTGCGCCATAAAGCAAAAGCCTTGAAAGCAAGGATGATCTCCACGTCGGCTTCGTCGGCCACACGTTTGATGAGTTGCAGGTTGCGACGAAGCAACTTCTCCTGAAGAAGGTAATAGGCGCGCACGGCTAATATACGAATTTTATGTTGTCCAACCAAAGTGTGTTGCCGATGGTGCCAATGTAGGCTCCGCCATAGCTGCTGTCGAACTTCAGGACAACGTGCGTGGGTGTCTCGTGGGCAGCCCATCCTTCTTCAATGATAAGGACGTTCTTCCCTTTGCTGTTGAGGGCATAAAAGCCATCCTCGTTCAAGCCCATCGATACCTGAAAGAACTTCTCGTGGGTAATGTCGCCATAATGGATGGCAAACGTCTGGCCTTCTTTCCATTCGGGCGTGTTCTGGCTGAAAAGCTGATGCATCGTGCCCACTCGCAAGGCATGAATGTTGCCGTCGGCATCTTCCCAGCGCTTTTGCAGCAGGCAGACGCACTTCGCCTTGTCCGGCCCCTCAACCTTACTCCGCCGGCTGAAGCCTGTCTCGCGGACACGCTCTGTGCCTGGGGAATAGTACTTGTAGTCGAACTTCACGGCCTTCGGCTTCTTGTTGAATGGCACTCCGACGCTGATTTTGCTCATCGGGTTCTTCGACCCTGTGATGGGCTCCACGACCGAACCGAGGAAGATGCTTCCGGAAGCAAGGACGCTGATGTTGACAACGCCGAGGGCCTTGCAGCTGACGATATGGGTGCAGAGCTTGGCACACTGTCCGCCGTTGTGTGCGTCGGGATAGACGCTGATATTTGTCTTCACCACGCCCGCCACTTTTGCATAGACGTTGCTGTTTGCCCAAGGCGAGCCGCCCTGGTTGATATAAGCACGAGCGCCGTCGTAGGTTCCCTTGGGGCCTATCTCATAAAGCGTCTGCGTCTTGCCGCCTACGAGCAAGCTTTCCTTGATGGAGCGCGTCAACCAAGATTCGAAGTTGCCAAACTTTATCAGATCTTCAGCCATAAGATTGGCACAAAACAAGTTAAGGCATATTGCCAAAAGAATCTTGTTCAGTTTCATCATTGGTGTAAAGATTGGTTTTTTCAGCGCAAAGATACGTGCTTTTTGCCAAAGACCCAAACAAAAACGGCACAATAAAACACAAATGAGGAAATATAGACTTCTTTTGAAGTCTCTTTGTCTTAAAGATATAAGCCTTTTGCTTTGATTTCTTCCCAAACGGCGGTCGGGAGGCCTTCGCCATCGTAATCCGGCTCGAAGGCAATGCGATGGCGTATCTCGGTGCTGCTGATGTCGAGCAGAGGTGTGTCGGCAACGGTGATGCCTTCCGGAATGTCTTGAAGGGCATATCCTGGCCTTGGATAAATGATGATGCGATAAGCGGAGAGGATGTCTTGGCTTTTGTACCAGTCGGGGAAGCGTTGCCAGTTGTCAGCGCCTATGACAAGCACAAACTCGCGGTCGGGATGCTCGGCGCTTAATGTCGTGAGCGTGTTGTACATGTAAGAGGGTCGCGGCAGGAAGAATTCGCGGTCGCAGACCTCGACGCCCGGCACGTCGCAGACAGCCAGCCGCGCCAGATGCAACCGCTCTTCGTCGTCGAGGAGATGGGCGTCGGCCTTGAAAGGGTTCTGGGGCGACACCATGAGCCACATCTCATCTACGAGGCCACTGTCGGCAAGTGCCTTTGCCAGAGAGACGTGTCCCTTGTGAATGGGATTGAAACTGCCGCCGTAGATGCCTGTCCTCTTCTTCATTTTGTCGTTTCCGTGTTCTCCGCGTTAAGGAACTCTCTCAAGAGGGCCACCGCCTCCTGTTTTGCTGCTTCGAGGTCGTCGTTGACGAGGATGCGGTCGAACTGCGAGGCAAAGGTCATTTCGTAGGCTGCTTTTGCCAGACGTTGTTCAATTTGTGCCATTTCATCGGTATTTCTCCGTATGAGGCGTTCTCGCAGAACTTCTATCGATGGCGGCTGGATGAAGATGCTCAGGGCTTTGTCGCCATAGTAATGTTTGATGTTGACGCCGCCCTTGACATCGACGTCGAACACGACGTTCAGGCCAGCGGCCAGTTTCTCTTCCACCTGGCTTTTGAGTGTGCCGTAGAAGCGACCTTCATAGACCTCTTCGTATTCGAGGAAATCGCCGTCGTTGATGTGGCGTCGGAAGTCCTCTTCGGAAAGGAAGTAGTATTCCACGCCATTCTTCTCTTCTCCTCGCGGGGGCCTGCTGGTGGCACTGACGCTAAATGCGAGGCGGAACTCGGGGTGCTCCTTCATCAGGAAGTTCACGATTGTGCTCTTGCCGCTTCCAGAAGGAGCGGAAACGATAAGTAGGTGGCAAGCTACAGCCTCCCCCGTGCCCTCCAAAGGAGAAGCCTCCCCCGTGCCCTCCAAAGGAGAAGCCTCCCCCGTCCCCTCCAAAGGAGGGGGGAACGGCGAGATGGTAGTGGAAGGGGAAGCCTCCCCTGTGCCCTGCAAAGGAGGGGGGAATGGCGAGGAGTGAAGTTCTTTGTCTATTGTTTCCATGACTTTGTCAAATTCTCCTATTATTTCTTCGTTCTTGAATCGTATTACTCGATAACCCAACTATCTCAAATCCTCGGTTCTTTGCTCATCCGATACAATTTGTGCGGTTCTGCCATGATACCCTCCATCTACTTCGATAATGAGTTTCTTCGACAAACATACAAAATCTGCAATGTAGTCTCCTATGATGTGTTGTCTTCTAAATCTCACTCCACATTGAGAAGCGCGGATGGCCTTCCACAATATGCTTTCTGCTTCTGTCTGATTCTTTCGATTTTCTTTTGAGAACTGGCGCAACAAATCATATGCCGCACAATTTGCAGTCTCGTAGCCACGCTTCATATATATATAAAATTATCTTATAATGTAACTTCCATTCCCCCCTCCTCTAGAGGGGTCGGGAGAGGCTTTCCGTTCTCCCCTCCTTTGGAGGGGTCGGGGGAGGCTTTCGGGGAGAGGCTTTCGGGGGAGGCCTTTTCACATCACGTTCAGCACTTGTTCCTTTATCTGTTCGAGCTCGTCCTTCATCTTGACCACGATGTTCTGCATCTCGGCCTGGTTGCTTTTGCTGCCGGTGGTGTTGATTTCGCGACCCATCTCCTGCGCGATGAAACCGAGCTTTTTGCCTTGTCCGTGCCCTTCTTCCATCGTCTTGCGGAAGTACTGGAGGTGATTGGCGAGACGTTGCTTTTCCTCGTTGATGTCGAGCTTCTCGATGTAGTAGATCATCTCCTGCTCCAGGCGGTTCTTGTCGTACTCGACATCGGGAATTGTGGCCAATCCATCGACGATTCGCTGCCTGATTTTCTCCACGCGCTGCTTCTCGTAGGGTTCGATGCTGGCGAGTAGGGCGGCGATGTTGTCGAGTTTCTCTTCGAACTTCTTCTGCAGGGCTTCTCCCTCCTGTCGGCGGAATGCCACGAGCTGGTCTATGGCTTGCTGCACGACTTGTCGGGCCACTTGCCACTCCTCGTCGGAGAGTTCCTGCTGCGTTTCGTTGCGCGAAAGCACGTCGGGCATTCGGATGATGGCTTGCCAATAGTCGTCGGGCTCCGGGATGTCGTACTTTTCCGAAATGTCCTGCATCTGTCGGAAGTAGGCGGCCGCCAGCTTCCCGTTGATGGGGCAGGCGTCCGCTTGCTCCGTTTGCTCCGTCCAAAGGTTGAACTCCACCTTTCCGCGCTCCAGGGCTTGCGTTATCATGTTCCGCACCTCCATCTCCTTTTCCCGATAGAAGGAGGCCACGCGCGTCGTGAGGTCGAGGGCTTTGCTGTTAAGGGACTTCACCTCTGCATAGATTTTTTTTCCTTGGAATTCGGCCGAGGCTTTGCCGTATCCCGTCATCGATAGTATCATGTTCCGTTGAATAATTTTGTGCAAATATACATATAATTCGCGACATAGCGGCCAGATGAACGAAGATTTTTCTTTTTCTTCAGGGGAAAGTCACTCGCCGCACGGGTTTGTTTCAATAAGAGCGTGCCTCGTTGGCAATAAAGGCGTGCTCTTATTGCCAGAAAGGCGTGCCTCGTTTTTGAGGATGACGTTCGACGTCGTGGGGAAGCGCTCGCCCGCTGTCGCTTTTTCCTGGCTTTTGAAGATATTTTTGCCCGACGGTTAAAATAAAATATGTTTTGTTTTGTTTTGTCCCTGCATAATTGTACCTTTGCAGGCGAAACGCGATGATACAAAGAAACCTACTAACTCAGGAACAGGCGCAGACGCAAGGGCAGGTACAGGTTCAGCAGATGCTGCCCCAGCAGGTGCTGCTCGTGCGGCTCACGGAGATGCCCGTCGAGGCCCTGCAGCACCGTGTGGAGCTGGAGTGCATAGAGAACCCGTGGCTGGAAGTCTCGGCCTCCAACGACGCCTCCGAAGGAGGGGAGAAGCAACTGCTCGACGAAGTCAACGGCGGCGAGGGAGGCGATCTGTTCTCCCCTCCCTCGGAGGGGCAGGGGGAGGCTCTCTACGACTACCGCTCGGAGGAGGACATGCCCGACTTCCTGACGGGTGCCAGCCACAGCAACGATGCCGCTGAGTACATGTCCTACGACGACACGCTCTCCCTCACAGACCGCCTCCGCGAACAGATGGCCGACTTCGAACTCACCGACCACGAGAAGGAGCTCATGGAGTACCTCATCGGCTCGCTCGACGAGGACGGGCTGCTGAAGAAATCCCTCGCCGTCCTGGCCGACGAGGCGGAAATCTATCAGGGCCTCAACACGAGCGCCGAAGAGCTGGAGAAGGTGCTCAAGATCCTCCAGCAGTTCGACCCGCCCGGCATCGGAGCACGCTCCCTGCAGGAATGCCTCCTCATACAAGTCAAGAGGAACGAGAACATCCCCGGCCGCGAACTGCTTATCAAAATTTTTGACAACCTCTTCGACGACTTCATCCACAAGCGCTGGCAACGCATCGAGCAGCGGCTCCACATCAACCATGCACAGGCGGAACAGCTGCAGCACGAAATACTGAAACTCAACCCGAGGCCCGGCGGCTCCATCGGAGCAAAGACGTCCGACCGCGCACAAAGCATACAGCCCGACTTCTACGTCGATACCGACGAGAACGGCAGCGTCACCGTCACCCTCGCCCGAGGCAACCAGCCATCGCTCATCATCAGTCCCGATGCCGACGGACAGCAGAACGCTTTCGTCCGCCAGTACGTGGAGCGCGGACAAATGTTCATCAACGCCCTGCAGCAACGCTCAGAGACCATGATGCGCACCATGCAGGCCATCATCAAGCTGCAGAAACCCTTCTTCCTAGAAGGCGACGAGACACAGATACGCCCCATGCGGCTCGAAGACGTCGCCACCGCCACCGGCTACGACATCAGCACCATCAGCCGCGTCGCCAACAGCAAGTACGTCGAAACCACCTTCGGCACCTATCCCCTCAAGTGGTTCTTCACCCACCGCGCCACCCAGAACGACGAGGGCGACGACGTCACAGCCCGACAGGTGATGGCCGCCCTTCGAGGACACATTGAACAAGAGGACAAACGGCAGCCACTCAGCGACGAACGCCTCACGCAACTCCTTCAGGCCGACGGCTTCAACATCGCCCGCCGCACCGTCGCCAAGTACCGCGAACAAATGGGACTACCCGTAGCAAGGATGAGGAAAAAGTGAAAAACCATCTACTCATAGCACGCATCTTCTCAACAGTCTTCCGCCCATCGTACTACCCCACCGTCGGAACCATCATCCTGTTGAGCTTCACCTACCTGAGCATCTTCCCCTGGACGTTCAAGTTGTGGATTCTTGCCCTCGTCTATATCTTCACGTGCTGTCTGCCGGCACTGGGCATCTTCATCTACCGCCGTCTACACGGCTGGAATGCCTCCGAACTGCGCAAACGCCATAAACGCGCCGTGCCCTACATCATCAGCATTTGCTGCTACCTCTGCCTCATGCACATCTTCGCCGCCACCCACATGCCACACTTCCTCATGGCCATCGTCGGCATCTCGCTCCTCATCCAGTGCGCTTGCGTCATCATCAACCTCTGGTGGAAGGTGAGCATGCACTCGGCAGGCTCGGGCGGCGTCATCGGCGCTCTGATAGCCTACTCCGCCATCTTCGGCTTCAACCCCATCTGGTGGCTCTGCGCCGCCATCCTCGTCTCGGGCTGCGTGATGACGAGCCGCATGGTGCTCCGTCAGCACACCCTCGGACAAGTCCTCGGCGGCACCCTCATCGGCATCGCCTGCGGCATCGTCGGGACGATACTGATGTAAAGCCTCGCCGCACTCTATCTATTTCGAAAGCCTGGCAGACGAAATGGGTGAGTTGTCAAACGGATAAGAACCCGTACTGGGAACATTTTCTGCATAGCAATAGACATCTGTCAGGCTCATGCATACGGCGAAGGCAACGTCGCCGATGCAGGTCACGCTCAATGCACAATAACCGGGATTGAACTGTTTCTTTTGAACGAATAGACTATAATCTGTGAGATTCCTTTCCATGATTCACCGATTGAAATCGTCACAAACAACCGAACGAAAATTCCACAAATAACCGAATAAAAGCATCTCAAATCACCGAATTTTAACAAATTCCTTTGGTGGTTTGCGATAAAAGTTGTATCTTTGCGGCGTGTTCCTCGGAGCACGTCATTTTATTTGCTCATTCGCCGCTTGAATTAGGACCTCAGACATGTGAAAGGGCAATAACTATCACCAAGAGGCTTGCGCAATAAGCGTGGGCTTCCCATAGGTGATAGTAGGTAGTCCTAAACCTAAGCGGCGTATGGTGAAGCACTGCGCTTTTCTTGTGCCCGCAAGTCAGGTGCAGCTTTGCCCGACGAAGGAGAAAGAGATTAGTATTAACACTTAAAAAAGCAAATGAAATGAAGAAGTTACTGTTCTTATTGATGCTCCTTTGCCCGATGATAGCTTCGGCGCAGGACGTGATTGTGAAGAAGGATGGCTCTACGGTCGTCTGCCGTGTAGAGAAAGTCAGCGAGACGGACATCACCTACAAGCTTTGGAGCGACCTGAAAGGGTCGAGCTTTGTGATGGACAAGTCGCTTGTCTCTGCCATCAACTACGAAAGCGGCAAGAAGGAAACCTTCAGCGAAGCGAAAAGCCTCTACACGCCGAACAATCAGAACAACGGCGTGCAGACTGTGAACGACAAGGCGTTGCTGGAAATGGATTGGATAGCGAGCAACCCATATAAGAAGGTGAAGCGGCTAAAGACATGGGGATGGATAGTTGGAGGAGTGCTGGCTACAGGGGGATGTATGCTGATTGCTCTGGGAACTTCAGGAGGAAGTGATAAATTAGATTATGCATTAATTGGTGCAGGAGCGGGCATCTTTGCGTTAGGTGCTGGTACTACAACTATCTTTCTTGTCGCAGCCAACAAGCAGAAGAAAAAGATAGATGCCGCTCTCAAGACCTCATCCCTTTACCGCTACGACATTCCTTTCTCCAATGGCTCCACGCTTTCCGTCGGCGCTGACATACTTCACGACCGCATCATGGACAAGCGTACCGTAGGCCTTGGCTTGAGCTATAACTTCTAACACAAAACACGAAAAAGCAATGAAACACACATTATATATATTGGCTCTTGCAGCCACGGCCTTTGTTTTCTCCTCCTGTAACAGCGTCCGCTCAGGTGCGGGCGGCACGGATACAGGTAAGCGAATCAGCATCGACGACCGCAGTTACATCAGCTACAACCTTATTCCCGTTGGCGACCGCATCACTTACACCATCGACATCTCTACGCCCGAGGGACGGCAGAAGCTGCAAGGCATCTCGCTTGCCGATGCCCAGTGGCTTGCCGAGACAGAAGCTTCGCGCAAATACAACTGCGACCGCCTCATTGACCCGCGCTTCGACTACTTGAAAAAGGGCAAGCGCATCCTGCGCATCACCGTGGATGGTCGCCCTGGCAACTACAAGACGCGGGACGAACAATACGACTCCAAGACCCGCCAAGAAATAGACATCAACGTCAATCGCTGAACGGCGTCGCTCTGCATACCATACGACATTCAGAGTACTATATAATAAAAAACTCCAGTACCGCAGTACTGGAGTTTTTTTGTGGGAGGAAAGAATCCTCCCATGGGGGAGACTGGCCCAACCTGTGCAACTTCATTTCCTCCTCCGCCTGGTATTTGGTTTGTAACATTTATCAATCACACATGCGAGTGCTTATCTGGGGCAACACAGAAAGGCCCGCTGCGCCCTGCTTCATTCTCTCTTTTGCCATCTATCACAGTTTTTATTGCATTTTGGGATGTTTGATTTGTAGGGTTGGAGAAAAAAGCTTAACTTTGTGGCGCAAAAAAAGTGAAGAATGCTTCGCAAGTGAAGAGTGAAAAGTGAAAAGTGAAAAATCACAGTTACAAACAACTCGTCAACTAGAAAAATAGCTAAATTATATATTATTAAATCGTAAATAACTCAGATGGCAAAAAGAGTCAGATTCAATCCTTCCTCAAAGAAGGAGCAGAAGAGGGAGGAGGCAACCTTCGCGGAGGTGCTTGCATCGCTTCCAAAGGAAATAAGAAAGGAGATGGAGCGACAGGGCATCCAGAGCTTTGAGGACTTCATCGGCTTCATGCTTATGAATGGCATCGACCCTCTGAAAATGAAAGATTTTGCAGAGAAAAACGACTCGCTGCCCGACGACTTCGATCCAAAAGACGTGATGCTCGATGACTACTTCGACGAGGAGGAATACTTCGATGAAGAAGACGATGACTTCGACGATGGCGACGAGGACATCGATGAAGACTATCTGATCGGCATGAAGTTGCCCGAAAGGAAATTCATCGGCCCCTCGAAGCGGGAGTTCCACATCCGCATCAAACTGAACAATGCGCCCGTCAAGATATGGCGCGAACTGGTGGTCCCCTCCAACATCACCTTGGAACTGTTGGCTTACGTCCTCATCGATGCGATGGGATGGCAGCACGAACACCTGTATCAGTTCGTGGCGAAGAATAACGTGTATTATGTGAACTCCTTTCAGATGAAGGAGAGAGCAAACAGCTTCAGGCCTTTCTTCTCTCGTGTCGTGGAAAGGAACAGCGAGAAGACAACGTTGGAGATGGTGCTGCAGCCGAAGGGCGAACGCATGAAGTT
>CAMKTM010000019.1 GCA_946415695.1 uncultured Prevotellaceae bacterium
GTTGACAATAAGAGCGTGCCTCGTTCTCGGCGCTCTAGCGCCAAGGCGCGCTTTTAATGCGCGGAAGACAATAAAGGCGTGCCTCGTTTTTTCGGGACGACGTGCCATGTGTTTGGAAAAAGAAGACGGTTTTTGCCGAACTCACGTTAAATCGTAAATCGTTAAACAGAAGCTCAGACAGATGACGCTGAAAGACACTTCCTTCGTGGACCTCATGCTAAAGAGGGTCTATAATGTCCTTCTCATTGCCAATCCCTACGACGCTTTCATGCTGGAGGATGATGGCCGTGTGGACGAAAAGATATTCTCGGAGTACGCCAAGCTGGGACTTCGCTTCCCGCCGCGCTTCATCCAGGTTCACAATGGCGAAGAGGCCAAAGAGCAGATGGCCGGCGGACAAATCAACCTTGTCATCGTGATGCCTGCTGCCGAGGACAACTCGGTGTTCGACATCGCTCGCGACATCAAACTTAACTACCCCACGACGCCAATCGTGGTGCTTACGCCGTTCAGCCATGGCATCACGAAACGCATGGAGAACGAAGACCTCTCCGTCTTCGAGTACGTCTTCTGCTGGCTTGGCAACACGGAGTTGCTGCTCTCCATCATCAAGCTTATGGAGGACCGCATGAACCTGGAGCACGACATACGGTCGGCAGGCGTGCAGATGCTGCTCGTCGTGGAGGACGGCATCCGCTTCTACTCCAGCATCCTGCCGACGCTCTATAAGTTCGTCCTGCAGCAAAGCCTTGAGTTCGCCACAGAAGCCCTCAATACGAGCCTCGAAGCCCTGCGAATGCGTGGCCGCCCAAAGATTGTGCTCGCCCGCAACTACGAGGAAGCCTGGGAACTCTACAACCGTTTTGCCGACAACACCCTGGGCGTTATCAGCGACTGCCGTTTCCCTCTCATAGCCGGTGGCGAGAAGGTGGAGGACGCAGGCTTCAAGTTGCTCAGCGCCATCCGGGCACGCGACCCATACGTGCCACTCATCCTCGACTCGAGCGAAACGGAGAATGCCGCTCTTGCAAAAGAGTGTCACGCAAGTTTCATCGACAAGAACTCGAAAAAGATTGACGTTGACCTGCGCGACCACCTGCGCGACTACTTCGGCTTCGGCGACTTCATCTTCCGCGACCCCGACACGATGGAGGAGGTGGCACGACTGCACAACCTGAAGGACCTGCAGGACAACATCATGACGTTGCCCACGCGCAGCCTGCTCTACCACATCTCGCACAACAACGTGAGCCGCTGGCTTGCCTCGCGTGCCCTCTTTCCCATATCGGAATTTCTGAAACGTATCACGTGGGAGAGCCTGCAGGACGTCGATGCGCACCGAGCCATCATCCTCGATGCCATCGTCGCCTATCGAAGGATGAAGAACCAGGGCGTCGTGGCAGTCTTCCAGAGAGAACGCTTCGACCAGTACAGCAACTTTGCCCGCATCGGCGAGGGAAGTCTTGGCGGCAAGGGACGCGGCCTCGCATTCATCGACCATCTGCTCGGCCGACACACCGACCTCATCAAGAAGGAAGGCGTCACCGTCTGCATACCGAAGACCGTCGTGCTCTGTACCGACATCTTCGACGAGTTCATGGACACCAACGACCTCTACCAGCTTGCACTCAGCGACATCCCAGACGAGGAGATTCTCCAGCACTTCCTCCGCGCACGGCTTCCCATGCGGCTTGTCGGCGACATGGAAGCCTTCCTTGACGTCGTGGACGGCCCCATCGCGATACGTTCCTCAAGCCTCCTCGAGGACTCCCACTATCAGCCCTTCGCAGGAGTCTATAGTACCTATATGATACCTTCGGCCCACGACCGCTACGAGCGTCTCTCGATGCTCTCCGAAGCCATCAAGGCCGTCTATGCCAGCGTCTTCTACCGCAACAGCAAGGACTACATGACGGCTACAAGCAATGTCATCGACCAGGAGAAGATGGCAGTCATCCTGCAGGAAGTGGTGGGCGAGGAACATGGCGGCAGGTTCTATCCCGTCATCAGCGGTGTGGCACGCAGCATCAACTACTACCCCATCGGCGACGAGAAGGCCGAAGAGGGTACCGTCTCGCTGGCAATGGGTCTCGGCAAGTACATCGTCGATGGCGGCACGAGCCTTCGTGTATGCCCGGCACATCCGCATCAGGTCTTGCAGATGAGCGAGATGGAGATTGCCCTACGCGACACCCAGACATACTTCCTCGCCTTGCGTGCCGAGAGTTCGAAAGAAGCTGGCGAGATGAGCGTCAATGATGGTTTCAACCTCATCAAGGTACCTGTCCGTGAGGCAGAAGGCGACGGCACGCTGCAATGGATCTGTTCTACCTACGACCCGATGAACCAATGCATCTACGACGGCTTCTACGAAGGGCGCAACCGCAAGATTATCTCCTTCGCTGGCGTACTGCAGAGCGATGTCTTCCCTTTGGCCGAACTGATGCGTAAAGTGCTTCTGTATGGACAGGACGAGATGAAGCGTCCCGTGGAGATAGAGTTCGCCGTCAACCTCCATGCCGACCGCACGGGCGAGTTCTGCCTCCTGCAGATACGTCCGATGGTGGACAACCGCATGGAACTCGATGAAGACCTCACGCTTGTTGCCGACGAGGACTGCCTCCTGCGCTCGCATTCAGCAATCGGGCACGGCATCTATACCGACATACAGGACATCGTCTATGTGAAGACAGAAGGCTACACACCCGCCAACAACCCCGCCATCGCCGAAGAAATAGAGAGAATAAACAGGACGTTCCTTGCCCCCAAAGCCTCCCCCTGCCCCTCCAAAGGAGGGGAGAACGGCGAGGCAGCGGGAAGATTCACCCCTCCTTTGGAGGGGCAGGGGGAGGCTGCTTCTTACCTCCTCATCGGCCCCGGGCGTTGGGGAAGCAGCGACCCATGGCTCGGCATTCCCGTGAAGTGGAGCCACATCAGCGCGGCACAGGTCATCGTCGAGGCAGGACTGGACAGCTTCCAGGTGGACCCCAGCCAAGGCACTCACTTCTTCCAGAACCTCACGTCGCTTGGCGTCTGCTACCTTACCATCAACGCTTTCCGAGGCGACGGCATCTACCGGCAGGAAGTCCTCGATGCGCTGCCAGCCGTACAGGAAACAGTACATGTCCGCCACGTCCGCTTGCCCGCTCCCCTCATCATCAAGGTCGATGGCTGCAAGAAAGAAGCGGTGGTGCTTACAGAGTGAAAAGTGAAAAGTGAAAAGTGAAAAATTTGCTACCGCTGAAAGGTTAGAAGATGTCAGCCATTATGCTATCAGCCAAGGGGCGTTGCCATGGGCTAAAATCTTTCTGACCTTTCAGGCCGTATTTTCTTCTTTTATGAGGTTAGGTATAAGGGAACTTCGTGCGGTAGCAAATTCTTCACTCTTCACTCTTCACTCTTCACTTTTAGTTCTTCATTCTTCACTTTTCATTCTTCATTCTTCATTCTTCATTCTTCATTCTTCATTTTCATTATGGAATTCTTCAATACGATTAGCGACTGGCTGTGGACCTACGTGGTCATTACGATGCTTGTGGGCAGCGCGCTCTATTTCACCTGGAACCTGCGGGCGGTGCAGTTCACGATGCTGCCCACGATGATTAAGAATCTTTTCAGCTCAGGCAACGAGCCTATAGAGAGCATTGGCAGGCGAAAGATTACTTCCTTCCAAGCCTTTGCCATCAGTCTTAGTTCAAGAGTAGGCACGGGCAACCTTGCCGGTGTGGCGAGCGCCATCTTCGTGGGAGGCCCGGGAGCCGTCTTCTGGATGTGGGTGATGGCTTTGCTTGGAGCCTCCACAGCATTCATGGAAGCCACACTTGCCCAGCTCTTCAAGCGGCGGGGAAGGGAGAGTTTCTACGGCGGACCCGCGTACTACATGAAGTACGGTCTGAAACGTCCGTGGATGGGAGTGCTCTTTGCATGCCTCATCATCTACGGTTTCGGACTCTCCAACCAGATTGTGCAGAGCAACACGCTTTGCGACGCCATATCCCATGCCTTCCATGTCCCGATGCACTATGTGGCTGTGGGACTGGCACTCCTGACGCTGGCCATCATCTTCGGCGGCATCCATCGCATAGCCCGCTTCTGTGCGATGATTGTTCCCTTCATGGCTTTCGGCTACATTCTGCTGGCGCTCTACATCCTCGCCGTGAACGTGACGGAGATTCCCGCCATGCTGAGCCTCATCGTCCGCAGTGCTTTCGGATGGGAGCAGGCGGCAGGCGGTGCCGTGGGCATTGCTGTGATGCAAGGCGTGAAGCGCGGCCTCTTCTCGAACGAGGCAGGCGAGGGCAGCGCTCCCAATGCCGCTGCCACAGCCACCATTCCCCATCCCGTCTATCAGGGCTTGCTGCAAAGCCTCGGCGTCTTTGCCGACACGCTCGTCATCTGCACCTGCACGGCCTTCATCATCCTGTTGAGCGGCCTCTATGCCGATGGCAGCGACGGCATCATCCTCACCGGCCATGCCATGGAACACCACCTGGGGAACTTCGGCGGATGGTTCCTCATGGCTGCCATCTTCCTGTTTGCCTATTCCACCATCATCGCCAACTATTTCTACGGCGAGACGAACGTCCGCTACATCTCGGACAAGCCGTGGGCCGTCGCGCTGTTCCGCTGGCTGAGCGGCGGCGTCGTGCTGATGGGCGGCTTCATGTCGCTGCAACAGGCATGGAGCATCGTGGACCTCGCCATGGCCTTGATGACCATCACCAACCTCATCGCCGTCTGCCTCCTGAGCCGCTATGCCTTCCGTCTGCTCAGCGACTTCCGCGAGCAACTCAAGAAGGGAAACGAGCCTGTCTTCAATCCCGACCTCTTTCCCGAAGCCGACCTCGAAGGATGGAAGGAAAGGTGAAAAAGGAGAAAATTGAAAAGCTTAAAAGGAGGAGGGGTTTGCTTGTACATGTAAAAGCAATTGCTTGTACATGTAGAAGCAATTGCACGTACATGTACAAGCAAACAACCCGCCGTGCCGCATCGTGCCATTCGTCGTTGGTGCGGGCAGGGTTCAGAGAGTGTAGCGGAGCGTCAGGGCAAAGCGGCGACCGGGCATCGGCCAGCGCTGTATCATTTCGTATCGCTCGTCCCAAAGGTTCTGGCATTCTGCCTCGACGGTATAAGCGCCTTTGGGCTTTCTGGGGCGGAAGGTGTAGCCAAGCTTGATGTCGGTGCAGTTGTAGGCGGAAAGTGGTTCCTCTATGGCGTTCTCGGCCGTCCAGTAGCGCTTGCCGACATACATGTGGCTGAGGCTTGCCGTAATGGTTCCTCGGAGCTGGCGGACGGGAAGGGAGAGCGTGTAGATGGCCGAGCACGACCAGCGGGGCGAATAGGCGATGAAGTCGTTGTAGGCATCCTCGGTGGGGTCGGTGCGGTTGCGGTCGTCCTGGAACGTGGTGGAAAGGAAAAGGGAGTGAAGGCATTTGCCGTCAATCCATCGTTTGTTTTCCATCTCGTAGTTGAGCCGCAGCGAAGCGTCGATGCCGAGGCAGCGTGTCTGACCGTAGTTGAGCATCGTCCATTGGTAGGAGCCCTTGAGCGGCAGACAGACGATGCGGTCCTGCACGCGGTTCCAGTAGGCGTCGGCTTGGAGCTGAAGGCTGAAAGCGGAATGCCTGAAGTCGTAGGTAAGTCCGAGGTCGAGCTGCTTTGTGTATTCGGGACGAAGGTTGCGGTTGCCCACGAGGGTGTAGTACAGGTCGTTGAGGGTCGGCACGCGGAAAATGGTCTTGTAGAAGGTGCGCAGCATGAGGCCGTTCCCGAAGCTGTAGCTTGCCAGGGCATTCCACGTCACCTTCTGCAGGGGTTTGGCTCCGAGGTGGGTGTGGTCGGCCACGTGCGTGTAGAGCATGGCAGCGTTGACGTTCAGGCCGCGCCATTTATAGAAGGCGGCAAGGGAGGTCTTGCTGTCCAGACGATAGACGTAGCGGAAGCCCCGGACGTCGGTTGTGAGGTCAGACCATCGCAGGTCGGTGGAGACGGAGGCTCCGAGCCCGTGCCATTCCCACGAGCCTGCCACAGCACCATAGATGTCCTGCTGGTGATAGCGGTTGTTGGCATGAGCAGAAATGTTTTCGGGATAGTCGGAACGATAATGAAGCAAGTCGTTCGTATATTTCAGGATGCCGCGCACGCCGAAGTTGCCGTACTGCTGCCGCCATGTCAGTTGCGTGAAGAAGTTGCGGTCCCATTCGCGTCCCACGTCAGTATAGGCATTGGAAAGTCTGCGCACGATGCCTCCCGGCAAGCCTCGCACGGAACGGAAGTAATAGGTGTGCCACTGGAAGCCTCGCCAGAAGGCACAGCCCTCGACGCGAAACATCGTGATGTCGGCGTTGCGGCGCGTGCCCGTAGTGTCCTCGTATTGCGTATGATAGGCAAAGGGATAGTCTCCACGGCTCCGGGTGAAAGCTGCATCGATGAAGCCGAAGCGTTTGAAGGAAAAGGTGGCCGAAGCCTTATGGGTGCCGAAGGAGCCGTTCTGATAGGAAACCTGAAGGGACGTGGAGTCGGGCCGGTGGGTCTTGAGATAAACGGTGGAAGCCGAGGCGTACTCCGAAGCCGCCATCAGCATTTCGCTCTTGTTGGCATTGAAGAGCGAGACGCTTTCGAGGGTTGTGAGAGAAAACTTTCCGAGGTCAACGGTGCCGTTCTGGGCATTGGTGATGCGCACGCCGTCGAGATAAACGCCGACATGCTGCGACCCGAGCGAGCGGACGTTGACCGTCTTCTGCCCGCCCAGTCCGCCGTAGTCTTTTATCTGCACGCCAGCCATGTACTTCAAGGCATCGGCCACGCTGTTCGACGGCAGTCCTTGCAACTGCTGACGGGAGATGGTCTGGTTGGAAGTCGTCTCACGAAAGCCTCTAACCACCACCTCTTGCATCTGACGAGGGATGGAATCCTGCTGGGCAAATAAAGAGAAAGAGGTGAAAAGGTGAAAGATTAAAAAGGCAAAGAGAGAGAGATTAATGAACCTCTTGAAATTCATAATTCACAATTCATAATTCATAATTTTTATTCATAATTCACAATTCATAATTCATAATTTTTATTCATAATTCATAATTCATAATTAATTAGGCTACGCCCTAAGTTTGGCGAAGGAAATAATTATGAATTATGAATTGTGAATTAACTCCCTTAACTCCTTTCATTCAGAAGAGTTCCGCCGGAATGCGTTGCTTGGCATTCTCGAAGTCCTCCACCGTGTCGAGTTCGCAGGAGAAGAGGTCGGTGACGTCGAGCACGGTAAAGGTGTAGCCGCAAGGAATGAGGCGCTGGAAAGCCAACTCGTAGAACTTGTTCTCGAGGTGCTCGCTGTTCATCATGCCGTCCAGTTCCTTGTAGAGTGCAGTGGTGTATGCCTTGCCCATGCGCTCTATGCCGAGGCTCTCGCCAGCAGCAAGGGCAGGGTCGCACGTCTTGCTAATCTCGGTGATAGACCCACCCCAACCCTCCCTTAAAGGGAGGGAGAAAGTCTCCCCTTTAAGGGGAGATTTAGAGGGGTCTTTCCCTTCAAGGGAGGGCAGAGGTGGGTCTATCACTACCTTCATCTCCTCTTCGCCAAGCTCGTGGCGGATAAGGGTAAGGACATTCTCGTGCTTGTCAGCAAGGACGCGCTCCACGATTTGTCCGTCGTAAAGCAGGTCGCTGTCGAGGAGCAAGACTTCCTGGCCTTCTGCTTCGGGACGTGCCAGCCAGAGCGAATAGATGTTGTTGGTCGTCGCATAGTCCTTGTTGTGGATGAAGCGGACGCTGATGCTGTCGCCATAAGTCTGCTGGACGAACGCCTCAATCTGTTCGTGCAAATAGCCCGTCACGATGACGAACTCGCGGATACCAGCCTTGATGAGTGCATCCATCGAGCGTTGCAAAAGCGTACGCTCGCCCACCTTGAGCAAGCATTTTGGCGTGTTAGATGTGAGCGGACGAAGCCGGGAAGCTGTGCCCGCAGCAAGGATAATAGCACGGACCCCCTCTTGCTCCCCCTTAAAGGGGGAGGAATCAGAAACTTTTGTCCCTTTATTCATAAGTCAGACTTGTATTGTGTGTGGGGGGTTAGTCCTCTCCCTTTAAGGGAGAGTTAGAGAGGGTCTTTTTGATAGTGTCAACGACCGTCTGTATCTGTTCGCGCCGGCCGAGGGTGATGCGCAGGCAGTCCTCGAGGCCTTTATCCGTCATGAACTTAATCTTATAGTTCTGGTCGGCCAGTGCTTTCTGAAGCTTCTCCTTGATGGCTGTCGGGTACTTGATGAGGATGAAGTTTGCCACGCTCTTATAAACCTTGAAGCCGGGCTTGTCGCCAAACTCCTTGTAGAAGAGTTGGCGGTCCCATTCCATCTCGTCGGCCACGCGGCGATAGTGGTCGTCGCTCTCGAGGGCAGCCAAGGCAACGGCTTCCGAAAAGCGGTTGTAGCCAAGATACTTGTTGGAGTAGCTGAGGAACTGGTCGTGCCCTGCACCGATAAAGGCGAAGCCCACGCGCAGGCCGGGCAGTCCGTAGAACTTGGAGAGGGTGCGCGAGATGATGAGGTTGTTGTACTTGTTCACGAGAGGCGCAATGTAATCCACGTCGCTGGTGATGAAGGAAGCGTAGGCTTCATCGACGAGCACCATCGTGTCGGACGGGATGTTCTCCATGATGCGGCCAATCTCTTCGCTCGAGAGGCTGTTGCCGGTCGGGTTGTTGGGCGAGGCCAGAAGCAGCATTCGAGGATGCACGCGATTAGTGTATTCGATGACTTCATCGACGTCGTAGGCAAAGGTGTCGCCCGTCTCGTGCAGAGGGTACATCTCGAACGAACCGCCGCATTCGCCGGCCACGCGGTTGTAGTACCACCACGAGAACTCGGGGATGAGGATGGTCTTGTTGCTGCCCTCCATGAGGAAGTAGTGGATGGCGTTCTTGAGCATTTCCTCTCCGCCGTATCCCAGCAGCACTTGCTCTTCAGGCACATTGTATATTTCGCTCAGGCGAACGCTTATTTCGCTCTTCTTGCCTTGGTCGTAGATGCGGGTGTAGAAGCAAAGCGTACGGGGGTCAAAGTTCTTGATGGCTTCAATGACCTTTTGTGAAGGTTCGAAATTGAATTCGTTTCTGTCTAAATAGTTCATTATCTTCATTTAGTTTTTAGTTTAGCGCACAAAGGTACGACTTTTCTTCCGAATGGACAAAGCAAAAGGAAAAAAAAGGGAAAAGATGTGGCATTATTGGAAAAGATGTTGTACTTTTGCACCTTAAAAGGGAAACTATTCCTCATTATTCTTAACGACTTTATCATAATAGACAATATAATAATGTTTGAAGAAATAAAGAAGAAGTATCTTTCTACGCTCAAGTCCACCGAGACGGAGGACTGGCTCGATTTGCGCATTGTGCGTCCGCTTTGCTATTTTCTGGCTGTGTTCTTCGCCAAGCTTGGCATCCATCCCAATGCTGTCACCATTGCATCAATGATTATCGGTGCGGGCACTTGCTTTCTCTTTGCCCACGGCAGCTATTACTATGAGGGGTGGAACGGCTTGTGGCTCAACGTCATAGCCGTCGTGCTGCTCATCGTGGCGGACTTGCTTGATTGCACAGACGGACAGTTGGCCCGCCTGACGGGCAAGAAGAGCCGCCTGGGCCGCATCCTCGACGGCATGGCGGGCTTTACGTGGTTCGTCCCCATTTACATCGCTCTGATGTTCCGCTTCTACCATTTCCATTCGCTGGAGTTCGGATGGTTTGGCATCCCGGACACGGAGCAGAACGTGCTCATCGCCACTGCTGTTGTTGTCGTCTTGGGCCTCATCTCGGGCTTCGCAGGCATGGGCGGTCAGCAGCGCCTGGCTGACTATTACATTCAGATACATCTCTTCATGCTCAATGGCGACAAGGGCAGTGAGCTGGACAGTGCCGAACAGCAGCAAAAGGCTTACGACGAGACGCCCGACGAGGGGAACCGCCTTTGGAAGCAATTCCTCAAGAACTACATCAGCTACACTCGAAAGCAGGAGAAGGCTACGCCCGAGTTCCAGAAGCTCATGGCGACACTTCGGGAGAAATACGGCAGCGCCGGCGACATGCCAGAAGAGATTCGTGAGGAACTGCTCCGCGAATCGCGACGCATCATGCCATGGAATGCGATGCTCACCTTCAACTTCCGTTCCGGCATGTTCTTCCTTTTCTGTCTCATCGACCTGCCCGTCTGGAACTTCCTCTTCGAAATCATCTGTCTGGGGCTCCTGACCGCCTGCATCAACCGCCACCACGAAGCGTGCTGTAAAAGCCTCTCCCAAACCCTCCCCTAAAGGGAAGGGCTTCTAATCGGTAAAATGGTAAATGATTAAATGATAAATTGGAATAACTTTTTCTTTGTCCTTGGCCTGGCTTGCGTCGTCGTGATGCTCTTTACGTTCGACGTCAGTTTCGTTGAACTGTGGGGACACATTTGCCGTGCCGGCTATTGGCTCATCCCGATTGTCGGCATTTGGATTGTTGTCTATGGCATCAACGCCCTTGCTTGGATGAGTGTCATCCGGGGCAACACGAGTCCCGGCGAACACGTCAGCTTCTGGAGGATTTACAAGCTGACCATCACGGGTTATGCCCTCAACTACGCCACACCCGTCGGCGGCCTCGGCGGAGAGCCCTATCGCATCCTGGAGCTGAGCAAGGACATCTCGAAGCAGCATGCCACGTCCAGCGTCATCCTTTACGCCATGTTCCACGTCTTTGCCCACTTCTGGTTCTGGTTCACGTCAGTCTTCCTCTACATCGCGCTTTACGCAGCAGGCGACAAGGCTTGTTCCTTCGACACGACAGTCGGCATCGTGCTGGGCATCATCATCGTGTTCTGCCTTATCGCCTTCTACCTCTTCTATAGGGGATACCGTTATGGACTTGTCGTGAGGCTCATCCGCTGGATAGGTCATCTGCCATGGCTGAAGGGATGGAGCGAACGCTTCCTCTCAGCCCATGGCGAGGCTTTGCACAATGTGGATGCACAGATAGCTGCGCTCCACACGCAAAGTCGCAGACACTTCTATGCTGCGCTGGGGCTGGAATACTTTTCCCGCATCGTACAGAGCGCAGAAGTGCTCTTCATGTTGCTGCTCATCGGCATCGACGGCGGTGGCGGCTTCGACGGCATCGCCCTGACCTTCCTGCACTCCATCCTCATTGTCTCGCTTACGACGCTCTTTGCCAACCTGATTGGTTTCCTGCCCATGCAGCTCGGTGTGCAGGAGGGCGGTTTCGCTCTATCGACGGCAGCACTTGGACTGTCTGCTGCTCAGGGGCTCTTCGTCAGCATCATCTGCCGCGTCCGCGAAATCATCTGGATTATTATCGGCATTGCCCTTATGAAGGTGGGGAACAAAAGGG
Source organism: uncultured Prevotellaceae bacterium (assembly GCA_946415695.1). Taxonomy (GTDB): domain Bacteria; phylum Bacteroidota; class Bacteroidia; order Bacteroidales; family Bacteroidaceae; genus Physcousia. Next base: position 11,381 of record CAMKTM010000019.1, read on the forward strand.
GGAAATGATGAAACTGAAGCAACTCTTCGCGCGGTTCCGTGACTGGCAGCGCAATCCCTTTCATTTCAAGCCGATGGTTCGCCAGTCGCACAAGTGCTTGAGTTGCGGACATGAATACGAGGGAAACTTCTGCCCCAATTGCGGTCAGAAGGCCGACACCGTCCGGTTGAGCTGGCGTTCTGTCTTTGCAAAGATGTTTGATGTCTGGGATGTGGAGAAGAACTCTCTGCCCACCACCCTCCTGCACCTCCTGTTGCGTCCCGGATACATGATTTGCGACTATTTGGACGGGCGCAGGCGTCCGTACTATTCTCCCGTGATGCTTGTGTTCATTCTGGCTGTTGTTGACGCCACCATGGAGTCGTTTACCAACGTGTCTTCCATTCAAACATCTTCCGATCAGTTTTCGACTTCCCTCACCGCCTTTCGGGAATGGTGCGAACACAACGAAGGCAGCGTGGGTGCTGATTATCGGACAAGGTATCTCCGTCGGCATCTTCTGTCGCGAAAGCAAAATCATCTGGAAAATATCATCGGCATCATTCGAATGAAAGTCGAGAACGAAGGAACAACCATAAATCATAAAGTCACCGCAATCTCATTTTCTCTTTCTTTTTGTCAAATTCCAATTGACCGAAAACAGCCGCGGAAAGCATCGTTTTTGGCATAACAGCATACGACGTTTGAAATAAGAGCACGCCTTTATTGCCAACAAGGCACGCCTCGTTGGATTTTTCCTCTGTAGAAATTCGGCGTAAATCCACATCAAAAATCACGGAAAAACGCGGAAAACTGGCCGTTTTTGCCATGCGCAGTTGTCATTTCACAACATTTTTATCAATCTTCAGGAATACAACCTCCTGTGTTTCAACGCCGATTCGTTTTAAGGGCATTTCTTCCGAAAAACGACCTCAACCTTGCCTAAAACCGGTTTTGACCGACTTTTAAGAATGACGAAAAATCAAAAAGAAAGTAACATCGCCATTTTTGCTTCATTTTGTCACAATCGCAAGAACACTCCACGTAAGAAAGAAAAACGCACCTGAAAAGATATTTATGACGAAGTTTCATGCAAAACCTGTCCTTCTGCTTTGGAACTTCCAAAAAACTTCGTAACTTTGTATGCGAAACAACATCTAACCAACAAACAAACAAAATGAAGAGACAAATCACTTTGGCGACATTGCTTTTCGCCACAATCTGCGCTTCGGCACAGGCACAAGAGAAGAAGGATTATCCGCAACCCGAGGCCATGCGCCCAGGAATGTCGGAGTATTGGACGCCACAGCCCAAGGTGGTCAGCCCGGGAGACATCAAGACGAACACCGCGCCGAGCGACGCCATCGTGCTCTTCGACGGGAAAGACCTCTCGGCCTGGATGACTCCCGACGGCAAGGATGCCGCCTGGACGGTCAAGGGCGGCGTCATGACCGTCGACAAGTCGAAGGGCGACATCATCACGCGGCAGAAGTTCGGCAGCTTCCAGCTCCACCTGGAATGGTGCGTGCCGAAGGGCATCACCGGAGAAAGTCAGGCAAGAGGCAACAGCGGCGTCTTCCTGCAAGACATGTACGAAGTGCAAATCCTGGACTGCTTCGGCAACGAGACCTACGTCAACGGCATGACGGGAAGCATCTACAAGCAGACACCGCCAATGGTCAATGCCATGCGGAAACCAGGCGAATGGAACGTCTATGACATCATCTACACGGCTCCTGTCTTCAAGGAAGACGGCACATACCTCTACCGACCCTTCGTGACCGTCATACAGAACGGCATCGTCCTGCAGAACCACACCGAAATACAAGGCACGACGGAGTACATCGGCTTCCCCCGAACAGTCAAGCACGGCGACGGTCCGATACGCTTACAGTCACACGGCGACCCAAGCCAGCCCATCAGCTTCCGCAACATCTGGATAAGACCCTTGTAGAATGAAGAATCAAACTGATAAAGAACTGTACATCGTACATTGCTAACTTGTAAATTACCATGACTACCAGACGAGATTTCCTTCGCCAATCGGCCACTGCATTGGCAGGAAGCATACTGATACCCCGCACACTTTATGCAGGGACCTCATCAGCCAAAACTGTTGGCGCTAACGACCGCTTGAACGTCGCCTTAATGGGCTGCCGTTCGATGGGATGGTACGACCTCTCAGACATCATGCGGCATCCCGGCACAAGTTGCGTCGCGCTCTGCGACATAGACAGCGGCATCCTCGCCAACCGCGCCGCAGAAGCCGAGAAGAACTGGGGCAGACGACCCGCCCTCTATGGCGACTACCGCCGGATACTGGAGCGCGACGATGTAGACATCATCGTCATCGGCACACCCGACCACTGGCATTGCAAAATGACAACAGACGCTTGCTCGGCTGGCAAGGATGTATATGTGGAAAAGCCCCTTGCCAACAGCATCGGCGAATGCGACGCCATGGTGGCTGCAGCCCAGCGCTACGGACGCGTCGTACAGGTGGGACAGCAACAGCGAAGCGCCGCCATCTGGCACAGCATGAAGGAATACATCGACAGCGGCGAGCTGGGACACATAGGGCGCGTCAACGTCTGGGCTAACTTCGCATACGCCGCCGTGCTGAACCCCGTGCAGGACAGCCCCGTTCCCGAAGGTATTGACTTCGACATGTGGCTCGGTCCGGCACCGAAGCGCACCTTCAACTCTTCGCGCTTCCACGGCTCGTGGCGCATGTTCTGGGACTACGGAGGCGGCTTGCTCACCGACTGGGGCGTGCACCTCCTCGACATGGCTCTTTGGGGCATGAACGTCAAGGGAATGCCCGAACGCGTCATTGCAGCAGGAGGCAACCACGCTTATCCCGATAACTTTGCAGAGACGTTCGACACCCTGAGCGTCACATATCAGTTCCCCGACTACCTCATCCAATGGTCGAACATGGCCATCGAGTCCGGACCTTACGGCCGCAACTACGGACTTGAGTTCAAAGGCACCAAAGGCACACTCATCGCCAACCGCGAGAGCTGGAAAGTGATTCCGCAGGACAACAAGGTGGAGGCAAAGCTCGTGAAACCGTCGAACAACGACCACCTCGACCACACGAACAACTTCATGGATTGCGTGAAACGCCGCGACATGAAGACCGCCTGCCCCATCACCAACGGAAGCTTCTGCGCAAAGTACGCACACATCGGCAACATCGCCGCCCGGACACACGAAGTCCTGACATACGACGACACCAAGCACACCTTCCACAACAAAGAGGCCGACCGCTACATCATGCCCGATTACCGCAAGCCCTGGAAGCTCTGAAGTCTGTCCCCCGAACAAATTATTCAAAAAAAGTATGCGAAACATTAAGTGCATTTCAAAGAAATGTTGTATCTTTGCACGCACAAAATCAAAAGACACATAAATGGAGACAAGAAAGATAAAGCGGGCCTTGGTGTCCGTCTTCCACAAAGACGGTCTGGAAGAGATATTGCACACGCTTCATGCCGACGGCGTTGAACTGCTTTCCACTGGCGGCACACAGTCATTCATCGAGAGTCTCGGCATTCCCTGCAAGAAGGTGGAGGACGTGACGACATATCCCAGCATCCTTGGCGGCCGCGTCAAGACCTTGCACCCGAAGATCTTTGGTGGCATCTTGGCACGACGCGAGAACGAGGGCGACCGCCAGCAGATGCAGCAGTACGACATCCCGGACATTGACCTCGTCATCGTTGACCTCTATCCCTTCGAGGACACCGTGGCAGCAGGAGCAAGCGAGGCCGACATCATCGAGAAGATCGACATTGGCGGCATCAGCCTCATCCGCGCAGCAGCCAAGAACTTCCGCGATGTCATCATCGTGCCGTCGAAGAAGGAATACAAGCCTCTGCTCGACCTGCTGAAGAAGCAGGGCGCACAGAGTGAGCTGGCCGACCGCAAATGGTTTGCCGCCCAAGCCTTCGGCGTCAGCAGCCACTACGACACTGCCATACACGATTGGTTTTGCCTCTCCCCTTCCCTCCCCTAAAGGGAAGGGAGTAAAGCCGCCCAACAAATCGTAAATAGTAAATCGTCAAATCGTAAATAGTAAATCGTCAAATCGTAAATAAATTAGATGAACTGGTTTTCCCTTAATAAAGAAATAGCGATGGACCTTGGCACGGCCAACACCATCATCATTTGCGACGGCAAGATTGTGGTCGATGAGCCAAGCGTCGTTGCCCTCGACCGCCGCACGGAGCGCATGATTGCCGTGGGCGACAAGGCAAAGATGATGTACGAAAAGACCAATCCCGACATCCGCACCATCCGCCCGCTGCGCGACGGTGTGATAGCCGACTTCAATGCCTGCGAGCAGATGATGCGCGGCCTCATCAAGATGGTGCATTCCGGCAACCGCCTTTTCTCGCCCTCGCTCAAGATGGTCATTGGCGTGCCGAGCGGCAGCACCGAAGTGGAGCTGCGTGCCGTGCGCGACAGTGCAGAACATGCTGGAGGCCGCGAGGTGTATCTCATCTTCGAACCGATGGCTGCGGCAATCGGCATCGGCCTCGACGTGCTCGCCCCCGAAGGCAACATGATTGTTGACATCGGCGGCGGCAGCACTGAGATTGCGGTCATTTCGCTGGGCGGCATTGTGGCCGACAAGAGTCTCCGCGTGGCAGGCGACGAGCTGACGGCCGACATTCAGGAGTACATGAGCCGGCAGCACAACGTGAAGGTCAGCGAACGCATGGCAGAGCGCATCAAGATACATGTGGGCGCTGCCATGACCGACCTCGGCGAGGACGCTCCCGACGACTACATCGTTCACGGCCCCAACCGCATCACAGCGCTCCCCATGGAAGTGCCCGTCTGCTATCAGGAAATTGCCCATTGCCTCGAAAAGACCATTGCAAAAATCGAGACCGCCGTACTCAGCGCCCTCGAAGAGACGCCCCCAGAACTTTATGCCGACATCGTGAAGAACGGCATCTGGCTGACCGGCGGCGGCGCTCTGCTGAGGGGTTTGGCCAAGCGTCTCACGGACAAGATAAACATTGAGTTCAAGGTTGCCGAAGACCCATTGCACAGTGTGGCAAAGGGCACCGGCGTAGCTCTGAAGAACATCAACAACTTCGCCTTCCTGATGTAACGTGCACGATTTCATCGAGCGCATAACAGCATACGTCCACTGGGCTCTCTTCCTTTTTCTGGAAGGGCTCAGTGGGTTCCTGCTTTTCCAATACAACCACTATCAGGGCAGCGTTTGGTTCACCCAAGCAAACATTGCCGCTGCACAGGTGCACGAATGGGAGGCGATGGTGCTCGCATACCTCCGGATGCCTGCCGAAAATGCTGCTCTCGTGCGCAGGAACATCATCTTGCAACAGCAGAACGACTTGCTGAGGCACGAGCAGAAAGTCCTCTCCAACTCTGAGCCCGCCTCTAACTTCCCCTCAATGGGGAGAACTCAAGGCGAAGGGAGCCTCCCTTCGGAGGGGGAGGATTGGAGAGGGTCTCTTATACCTGCTCGCATCATCGACAACAGCGTGAGCAAGCGCGACAACATGCTGGTCATCGACGTGGGTAGCGACGATGGCGTCGCCCCGGAAATGGGTGTCGTAAGCGGCACGGGCGTGGTCGGCATTGTCAGCAAAGTCACGCCCCGTCATGCTCTTGTCATGTCCATACTCAACAGCAACAGCAGCATCAGCTGCCGCCTGCGAGGGACGGAATACTTCGGTTATCTGAAATGGAAAGGCGGGAAGCCATTGAGGGCATACATGGACGACGTGCCGCGCCATGCCCATATCAAGAAGGGCGACATCGTCGAGACAAGTGGTTTCTCGGCAGTCTTCCCGGCTGGCATCTTTCTCGGAAAGGTGGCAAAGATAATGAACAGCAGCGACGGGCTTGCCTACGAACTTGAAATCCTGCTGGGCACCGACCTTGCCAACATCCGCCACGTCAGCGTTATCAACAACCACATCAAAGCAGAACTCGATTCCCTACGGACGGCGAACTGACATCAGCACGCCTGCATATCCCCTTCGCCGCGGCATCACGAAAGACACGGCACGCCTTGTTCTTTGCGGCATCACAACCCAGCAATGAGGCTGTGTCATAATTATCAACCACCGCCTGCGCCTGAGGCAGTAGCCGAAGAACCGCCTGCGCCTGTGGCAGTAGCCGAAGAGCCGCCTGCGCCTGAGGAAGTAGCCGAAGAACCGCCTGCGTTGTTTTATTTTATTATATTGCTGTCCGGGGAAGTTATTTCATTAACACAAGTTCTATCGCACGTCATCTCCAAAAACAAGGCACGCCATGTTTGCAAACA
>CAMKTM010000020.1 GCA_946415695.1 uncultured Prevotellaceae bacterium
TAAAAATTCTTTCTGTGAGAGGTAACTTTGATTTTTCACTTTTCACTTTTCACTTTTCACTTCGCCGCAGGCGATACTTCCGTGTGAGATTTCAATTTTTATGTGAGCATTCTTTTCATTGGTTTGTGGCTTTCTTTCTGCGCGGAAAAGAATAATTTTTCTCTTTTCACTTTTCACTTTTCACTTTTTGTTGTACCTTTGCACCCAAATACGCGTAATTCTTTATATATAATATGGCAAAAGAATATAATTTCAGAGAAATAGAACAGAAGTGGCACCGCCTTTGGACGGAACGCCAGACATACAAAGTTGTTGAGGACGAGAGCCGCAAGAAGTTCTACGTCCTCAACATGTTCCCCTACCCCAGCGGTGCAGGTCTGCATGTGGGCCACCCCCTGGGCTACATCGCCAGCGACATCTATGCTCGCTACAAGCGGCAACAGGGCTTCAACGTGCTCAACCCGATGGGCTACGACGCCTACGGACTGCCTGCCGAGCAGTACGCCATCAAGACAGGGCAGCACCCCGAGAAGACCACCTTCGCCAACATCGACCGCTATCGCGAGCAGCTCGACAAGATAGGCTTCTCCTTCGACTGGGACAGAGAGGTCCGCACTTGCTCGCCCGACTACTACCACTGGACGCAATGGGCTTTCCAGAAGATGTTCGATTCGTACTTCGACGAGGAACTCCAGAAGGCTCAGCCCATCGAGAAGCTCATCGAGAAGTTCAAGCAGGAAGGCCGTTGGCCAGCCGACGAGCAGGCTCAGAGCGACTTGCTGATGAACTATCGTCTGGCCTTCCTCGGCGAGACGATGGTGAACTGGTGCCCCAAGCTCGGCACGGTGCTCGCCAACGACGAAGTGGTGGAAGGCGTCAGCGTGCGCGGCGGCTTCCCCGTGGAACAGAAGAAAATGCGGCAGTGGTGCCTGCGCGTCAGCGCCTACAGCCAGCGCCTCCTCGACGGCCTCGACACCATCGACTGGAGCGAGAGCATCAAGGAGACACAGCGCAACTGGATAGGCCGCAGCGAAGGAACAGAAGTGGAGATAAAGATTTCAGCCTCCCCCGTCCCCTCCAAAGGAGGGGAGAATCTTCCCGCTGCCTCGCCGTTCACCCCTCCTTTGGAGGGGACGGGGGAGGCTTCTTTCACCATCTTCACCACACGTGCCGACACGATGTTCGGCGTCACCTTCTTCGTGCTGGCTCCCGAAAGCGAGCTCGTCGATAAGGTGACGACGCCCGAGCAGCGTGCCGCCGTCGATGAGTACCTGAAGTACGTCAAGAGCCGCACCGAAAGGGAACGCATGATAGACCACACCGTGACGGGCGTCTTCAGCGGCGCCTACGGCATCAACCCCATCACTGGCGACAAGTGCCCCATCTACATCGCCGAGTACGTCCTCGCAGGCTACGGCACGGGAGCCATCATGGCTGTGCCGGCCCACGACAGCCGCGACTACGCCTTCGCCAAGCACTTCGGCCTGCCCATTATCCCGCTGGTGGAAGGCGCCGACGTCTCGGAGGAGAGCTACGACGCTAAGGAAGGCATCGTGATGAACTCGCCCGTCAGTCCCGACAAGAGCGTAGAGTACGACGGCGAAAGCCTCTGCCTCAATGGTCTCACCATCAAGGAAGCCATCGCCGAGACAAAACGCTTCGTCGAAGCACACAAGCTGGGACGCATCAAGGTGAACTATCGTCTGCGCGACGCCATCTTCAGCCGCCAGCGCTACTGGGGCGAACCCTTCCCCGTCTATTACAAGCACGGCATCCCCACCATGATTCCCGAGGAATGCCTGCCCATCGAACTGCCACAGGTAGAGAAGTTCCTTCCCACCGAGACCGGCGAACCGCCTCTTGGCAACGCACAGGTATGGGCTTGGGACGAAGTGAACCGCAAGATAGTCGATAAGGCACTCATCGACGAGAAGACCGTCTTCCCCATCGAACTCTACACCATGCCGGGCTTCGCAGGCAGCAGCGCCTACTACCTCCGCTACATGGACCCGCACAACGACAAGGCTTTGGTCAGCCCCGAAGCAGCCGCCTACTGGCAGAACGTTGACCTCTACGTCGGCGGCTCGGAGCATGCCACAGGCCACCTCATCTACTCACGCTTCTGGAACAAGTTCCTCTTCGACCTCGGCGTGAGCAAGAAGGAGGAACCCTTCCAAAAGCTTGTCAACCAGGGCATGATACAAGGCCGCTCCAACTTCGTCTATCGCATCAAGGAGACCAACACCTTCGTCTCCCTCGGCCTCAAAGACCAGTACGACGTCACACCCATTCATGTGGATGTGAACATCGTGAAAAACGACGTGCTCGACCTCGAAGCCTTCAAGGCCTGGAGCCCCGAATACGCTACGGCAGACTTCATCCTCGAGGACGGCAAGTACGTCTGCGGCTGGGCCATCGAGAAGATGTCGAAGTCGATGTACAACGTTGTCAACCCCGACATTATAGTCGAGAACTACGGCGCCGACACCCTTCGCCTCTACGAGATGTTCCTCGGCCCCGTCGAGCAGTCGAAGCCCTGGGACACCAACGGCATCGACGGCTGCTTCCGCTTCCTCAAGAAGTTCTGGGCTCTGGCTCAAAGCATTCTGAATCAAAGTTCTCAGGAAGCTCCGACAGCCGACAACCTCAAGACGCTCCACAAACTCATCAAGAAGGTGACGGCAGACATCGAAGTGTTCTCCTACAACACCAGCATCTCCGCCTTCATGGTGGCAGTGAACGAACTCTCTCAACAGAAATGCACGAGCCGCAGCATCCTCGAGCCTCTGGTCATCCTCATCGCTCCCTTCGCCCCGCACATCGCCGAAGAACTTTGGGAAGCATTGGGTGGCAAAGGCAGCGTCTGCGATGCCCGCTGGCCGCAGTACGAAGAGAAGTACTTGGTGGAGACGAGCGTGAAGCTCGGCGTACAGTTCAACGGCAAGGTGCGCTTCGACATGCTCTTCCCTGCCGACGCCACACCCGAACAGATGATAGCGCTCGCCACCTCTGCCCCTGAGGCACAGAAGTATCTCGAAGGGATGCAGATAGTCAAGACCATCGCCATTCCCAAGCGTATCGTCAACATCGTCTTAAAGCCTTGCTAATGAACCACAAGATAAAGAAAGGTCGCATTTGGGAGTTCCTCAAGGACTTCTTCGCCATCAACCTCGGCATGGCCACTTACGCCTTGGGCTGGGCTGCCTTCCTGCTGCCCTATCACATTACTACGGGCGGCATGACTGGTATGTTCGCCATCCTCTACTACCTGACGAAATTCCCCATTTCGGCTGCCGTGCTTATCTCGAATGCCATCCTGCTCATCATTGCCTTCAAGCCGCTCGGATGGAAGTTCGTCGGCAAGTCGGCATACGCAGCCATTGCCCTCTCCTTCTTCCTCGAAATGGGACAGCAGATAATGACAAACGCCGACGGAACGCTGATGCAGGTGCTCGGGCCTGGTCAGGACTCGATGGCCTGCGTGCTGGGCGCCATCCTCAACGGCTTGGGCATTGGCATCGTATTCCTCTCCGGCGGAAGCACAGGCGGATGGGACATCATTGCGGCTTTAGTGAACAAATACAAGAACATCTCCTTCGGCCGCGCCCTGCTGATACTCGACTTCGTGGTCATCGCGTCCTGCTGGCCCATCTTCCACGATGTAAGGATGGTCGTGTTCGGCTACGTCACCCTGGTTGTCTATACTTATGCTCTGGATATGCTCATCAACAGCACACGGCAAGACATCCAGTTCATCATCTTCACCAACAAGCCCGACGAAATCTGCCAACGCATCATTTCAGAGACTTGCCACAGCGTGACCTCTATGGACGGCGAAGGCTTCTACAGCCACCAAAACATAAAAGTCCTGATTACCATCGTACACAAACGCGAGGCCGTCACCATCCTGCGCATGATTCAGGAGACCGACCCGGGAGCCTTCGTCTCGCAAAGCAGAGCAGAGGGCGTCTATGGCAACGGATTCAAGACGATAAGAGCATAAACGAGAGTTAAGAATTAAGAGTAGTAAGGTGAAACTTAGAGACATCATAGGGCCATCTCCGTGGGCATTGCTGCGCGACTATCTGCAGATGCTCCTCGGTACTGTCATCTATACTATAGGCTATACCGTCTTCCTGCTTCCATATAAGATAGTTAGCGGCGGCGTGACAGGTATCTCCACTATATTCTTTTACCTGACAGGCTTCCCGGCAGGAAACACGTATTTAATCATAAATGTCTTCCTGCTGCTGACTGCCATGCGCATTCTGGGCTGGCGTTACTTGGTTCGCACCATCATTGTCACTTTGCTTATTTCGGGAGCCATTGGCATGATGCAGGCCAGGCTTACGGAAGTCTCGGCGGACGGCACGCAGACCCTCATGCACATTCTTGGCGACCAGAAGTTCATGGCTTGCGTCATCGGCGCCTTCCTCGAAGGTCTCGGGCTGGCAACCATCTTCCTGGCAGGAGGCAGCACGGGAGGCACCGACATCATTGCCAGTGCCATCAACAAGTATTGGAACATCTCGCTTGGCCGTTTGCTCCTAATGATTGACATCATCATCATTGGCGGCAGCTATTTCATCTCGCATGACATAGAAACCATGGTGGTGGGTTATCTGGCTATGTTCATTAGCCTCAACTTCCTTGACTACGTCATCAATTCTGCTCGCCAAAGCGTACAGTTCATCATCATCAGCGAACACTACGAAGAGATTGCGCACGAGGTCAACACGCAGCTCGACCGCGGCGTGACCGTCCTAGACGGCGAAGGCTTCTACAGCAAGGAGAAGCGCTCGGTTCTGCTTATCCTCGCCAAGAAATACGAAAGCCGCGGCATCTTCCAACTGATAAAACGCATCGACCCGAAGGCGTTCGTCTCCATGAGCAACGTGGAAGGCGTCTTCGGCGAAGGCTTCGACGTGATAAAGAAATGAATTAAAGATTAAGGATTAAAGATTAAGGATTAAGGTCTGATTGTTTTGAAGACTAATTCGAAGGCTAAAAGAATATAAGGTTTATGAAGGAACTCGTTATGGCGACGAACAACGCCCACAAGCTGGAGGAAGTCCGTCAGATTCTGGGCAGTGCTTTTACCGTAAAGAGCCTGAACGACATCGGCTGCACGGAGGATATTCCCGAAACGGCCGACACGCTCGAAGGGAACGCTTTGCAGAAGGCACGCTACGTCCATGAGCATTACGGTGTGGACTGCTTTGCCGACGACACCGGCCTGGAAGTAGATGCCCTGGGGGGCGCCCCGGGGGTCTTTACGGCACGCTTCGGATCGATGCACGGCTATGGCAAGAGCCACGATGCCAACGCCAACATTCGTTGCCTGCTCGACAAACTTGTTAATGCCGAGACGCGTACAGCCCGCTTCCGCACAGTCATTGCCCTCGTGCAAGGCGACAAGGAAACGCTCTTCGAAGGCATCGTCGAGGGCCAAATCCTGCCGCAGCCCGTCGGCGAAGGAGGCTTTGGATACGACCCCGTCTTCGCGCCCCTTGAAGCCCACGGCATGGCCTTCGCACAAATGAGTGCCGAGGCGAAAAATGCCATAAGCCACAGAGGCCGCGCCACAAAGAAGTTCGCAGAACACCTTTCACTGAACATTGAGCATTAAACCATACACACTGATTATCATAAATCGCACATCATCATGATAAAAAGACGCTTCACCCTGGCACTGCTGCTTTGCATGCTCTGCCTTTACGCCACAGCCCAGCAGCTGAACACCTGGCACATGTACATGAGTTACTACATCGCCACAAAAAGTGTAGCCAACGGCAGCCTTATCTATTCGCTGATGAACGGCAACCTGCTTTCCTACGACACGGAGGATGGCGCAGTATATACATACGACAACCTGAACGGACTGAGCGACGTGGGCATTGCCTACATCGCATACAGCAAAGAGGCTGGCAAGCTCCTCATCGTCTATAACAGCGGAAACATCGACCTGCTCGACGGAGACAACAACATCCAAAACCTGTCGGCGCTGAGAGACAAGCGAATCCTGAACAAGGAAGTGTCCTCCGTCTGCATAAACGGTTCGATAGCTTATCTCGTCACGGGATTCGGCTTCATTGAAGTCGATATGAAAGACGGCGTGTTCCGCAACACCTACAAGCTCAGCTTCGAGATCAGGCACATTGCCGCCTTGGACGACGCCGTGTACCTCAGCACATCGGAAGGACTGCTGAGATGCATGAAGAACAACAACATGCAGCTCGAAGAGAACTGGGAATCCATAAAGACATGGACGGACATCAAGGCTCTGTGCAGCTACAAAGGCCTGATAATGGCGGCAAAGGGAGATGCGCTCTATTCCGTCAATCCTACGACAAAAAGGCATACCAGCATCTCAAAGGGCAATTACGCCTTGCTAAAGGAAACGGGAGGCCAACTGGTGTGGGCCAACAAGACGCAGGTAGGCTTCGCCACGGACGTCAGCAGTCCAGACAACGCCACAGTCATCCCCATCGAAAACGCCTGGAGCGACATCTCCTACGCTGGCGGGAAGTACTGGGTGAGCGAAAAGGAAAAAGGCCTGTGCGGCTACAAAGTCGCCGACAACCAATTCCAGCCCACGGGCGACAAGGTTCAGCCCAGCAGCCCCATCCGCGACATCGCTTATAACCTCACATGGGTGGGGAACCGCCTGCTCGTGGCTGGAGGCATCAACACCGTGGGAAGCTTCTACAACCCTGCCACCTCCATGTACTTCGAGAGAGAAAGCTCGGCCATCGGAAGCGACCTGAGCGGAACCTGGACGAACTTCACCGAGATGGAAGTCCCGCCAGAATACCCCAGACTAAGGGTCGTCAACACCACAAACCTTGTGCAAGACCCGCTCGACGACACGCACCACTTCGCCAGCCTCTACCGAGGCGGACTCTGCGAGTACCGAAACGGAAAGTTCGTCAAGAACTACAACCACGACAACTCGCCCCTGCGCAGCATCCTTCCCACCCTGCCGCAGTACTACAACTACGTCATGTGTTCCGGCCTTACCTACGACGCCGAGGGCAACCTCTGGATGGCATCCTCGATGTGCGACACAGCACTGCACGTCCTCAAGCCCAATGGCAAATGGCTCAACCTCTACTACAAAGATTTGGCGGACAATTCCCTCATTGACAACATCCTGCACCACAGCAGCGGCATCAAGTTCGTCACGAGCCGACGCCTGGACAACCGAGGCATCTTCTGCCTCGACACAAACGGAACGGAACGCACCAGCGACGACAAAACCTTTAAGCACCAGACCATCGTCAACCAGGACGGCACACCCTATTCCCCCGAGGAATTCTTTGGCCTCTGCGAAGACAAGGACGGCAAGGTCTGGGTCGGCACCTCGTCCGGACTCTTCGTCATCGACGACGTCACGCAAGTCTTCAGCCCCTCGTTCCAATTCACACAAATCAAAATAAACCGCAATGACGGCAGCGGACTGGCCGACTACCTCCTCAATGGCGTCTCCATCGCCTGCATCACCACTGATGCCGCCAACCGCAAATGGATTGGCACACAGAACAACGGAGCCTACCTCATCAGCGCCGACGGACAGGAAATGCTGCAACACTTCCGCTCGGAAGACAGCCCGCTGCTGAGCAACAACGTGCAGAGTATCGCCGTCAACTCCGAGAACGGGGAAGTCGTCTTCGGCACCGACAAAGGAATATGCAGCTTCTTCAGCGACGCCACCGCCCCAGCCGACGAACTGGACAAGGACAACGTGGTCGTCTATCCCAACCCCGTCACACCCGACTACAACGGCCCCATCGCCATCCGGGGACTCGTAAACGACACCGAAGTGAAAATCATCTCCACCGGAGGACAACTCGTCTGGCACGGCACCTCCGTGGGCGGCACATGCCTTTGGAACGGATGCGCCAACAACGGCAGCACCGTGTCGAGCGGCATCTATCACGTCGTGGCCAACACACCCGAAGGCAAAAAAGCCATCGTCACACGCATCGTCATCGTCAGATAAACGCAACAACAAAAAAATAAGAGCGTGCCTCATTACAAATAAGAGCACGCTCTTATGACAATAAAGGCGTGCTCTTATCACAACAAGAGCACGCCTTTATTTTCCGGCCACCTAAAGTTGCAGCTTTTCAATCTTCATCTCGCCACAACTTTCGATGATGCCGACACATTCCTTGAACTCAGGCGTAGCGGCATGACGGGCAAGAGCCTCCTCGCTCTCCCACGTCTCGCAGAACATAAAAATGTCCTTGCGCGTGGCACTCTCAAACACATCATAGGAAACCATGCCCTCGTGCTTCTGCGTCTTGGCAGTAAGCAGGATGGCAGCCTCTAAAGCCTCATTGTACTTGCCCTTCTTGGCCTTAAAAAAACAATTCAATCTTAACATAGCTCTCAAAAATTTTATAAGTCCGACAATCTCGTGTCCGGCAAACCCGCAACGCACCCGCCTCCGTTCGTCACGGAAGCGCCCGCTGGAGACATTCGCCGCGTTCACCGATGGCAAAATTACAATTAAATATGCAAAAAACCAAACAAATCGCACGTTTTTTCTTACCCCGAAGCCTCCGCACCCGGAGAGGAGCAACATAAAAGACCCGTGGCCCGGAGGGAAGCACACGGCCAGAGAAGCGTCCCTAATAACAAGAAAAGGAGCAATACATCGTTGTTGATGTTTCGCTCCTTTTCTCCTTGTTCAACTGTTTGTAGCGCCTACGGTTATGTTACCCGATTTGGCCCTCTGTGTCTGAACTTGCGCGTAAATCAACAACATGAGTCGCCTATGGTGCGATTTCCAACAAATCTGTACAGATTAATCAGATATTTCATCAAATTTGATAAGATTTTGGAGATTTCTGCCCAACAAAGGGTACTCAATGACACAATGAAGAGCATTCGCTGAATAGTTACTAGAAAAAGAGAAAAGGTTAAGAAAGTGTAAAAATGGACAAGAGTGTCTCTCTTACGAAGAAAGGCCGTGCTCTCTAAAAACAGAAACTTTCTACTTTGCTATATTTACCTTCCAATTGTGAATCTTAATCAAAAATAACTGATAATAAGTTATTTTTCTTTGGCTTTTCTTTTGCCAATATGATTATTATTTGTACCTTTGCGCACGAATAACATCTCTTCGTAAGAGAGGCAGTACTTTTGGTGATGCTGCAACGCCCGTTTGGAAAGGCGTCCTGCACAATCAGAATTTGCTAGTCTTTGATTACGAGAGAGTTGTTAAAGAAGCATATATGGCAAATAAAGAAGGGGAGCCCACGAATGCCTGTATGAGTCCGAATGTCGTGCATACGGGTTATGGCATTGCCGTACCCAAAGCCGAAATGCGGTGGTTTATCGCCGAATGCAAGCCAACCAAAGAAAAGGCAGTCCGCACCTTGCTCCAGAATGCCGGTTATGAGGCATATCTGGCCAGCCAAAGCGAGACTGTTGTTTATAAGAGCCGCAATCGTCGCGTCAAGGAGAAAATCCTTATCCCTGGAAAGGTATTTGTTCACACGGAAGAGTCGAAACTGATGGAAATCATGCTTGCCTTCTCTTCTGTGTGGCGCTTCATGCTCGACCGAACAGCAAAAGACAGAAGGTTTGCCTTTGTCTCTGACATCGATATGCAAAACCTGCAATTCATGTTGGGCAACGCCGACAATCCAGTCCTTATCACGGCCGACAAACTTAAAGCTGATCAGAAGGTGAAGGTGATGCGCGGTGCCTTGGCAGGTCTCGAAGGATGGTTCCTTAAGGAAGGACACGCTTCCTTCATTGTCATCAAGGTGGTCATGGGAACCAACCACTATGTCTATACCGAGGTCTCCATCGAAGACATCAAGCCGTTTTAGTCCATAGATGATTCGGTTGTACTAATAAAGCACTTGCAAAAGGCTAATAAATAAATCAGATAATTTTTAACTCTAAATGAAACAATTCAAGAACGACGGCAGGTTGAAGCTGCTGATTATCGTGGGCACACGGCCCGAAATCATACGTCTGGCTGCCGTCATCAACAAGTGTCGGCAGTACTTCGACTGCCTTTTGGCGCACACGGGACAGAACTACGACTACAACCTCAATGGGGTGTTCTTCAAGGACCTCAAGCTTCAGGACCCCGACATCTACATGGAGGCTGTGGGCAATGACCTTGGCGAAACGATGGGCAATATCATTGCCAAGAGCTACCAGCTCATGGTAGAGGTGAAGCCCGATGCTGTGCTTGTGTTGGGCGACACGAACTCCTGCCTCAGTGTCATCGGAGCGAAGCGTCTGCACATCCCCATCTTCCACATGGAGGCCGGCAATCGCTGCAAGGACGAATGCCTGCCAGAAGAGACAAATCGCCGCATCGTGGACATCATTTCAGACGTCAACATGGCCTACAGCGAGCATGCACGCCGCTATCTTGCCGACACAGGTCTGCCCAAGGAACGCACCTATGTCACAGGCTCTCCCATGGCAGAAGTGCTGCATAACAACTTGGATGAGATTGAGGCCAGCGACATTCACAAGCGTCTGGGCTTGCAGAAGGGCAAGTATATCTTGCTTTCTGCACACAGAGAAGAGAATATTGATACCGAGAAGAACTTCCTCTCGCTCTTCAATGCCATCAACAAGATGGCTGAGAAGTACGACATGCCCATTCTCTACAGTTGCCATCCGCGCAGCAGGAAGCGTCTTGAGACATCAGGCTTCCAGTTGGACAAGCGCGTCATCCAGCACGAGCCGCTTGGCTTCCATGACTACAACTGCCTTCAGATGAATGCCTTTGCCGTAGTAAGCGATAGTGGCACACTTCCCGAGGAGAGCAGCTTCTTCACCAGTATCGGACATCCCTTCCCTGCAGTCTGCATCCGCACCAGCACTGAGCGTCCCGAAGCCCTCGACAAAGGCTGCTTTGTTTTGAGTGGCATCGACACCAAAGGCCTCCTGCAAAGTGTGGACGTTGCAGTTGAGTTGATAAAGGACAATTGCCCAGGCATTCCCGTTCCCGATTATGTCGATGAGAATGTCTCAACGAAAGTCGTCCGCATCATCCAGTCCTACGTCGGCGTAGTGAACAAAATGGTCTGGCGCAAAGACAGTCTCTAACTTTTCAACATTTTAACTCTTTAACTTTTTAACCTTTCCATGAGGATATTAGTTACCGGTGCCAAGGGCTTCGTCGGCAAGAATCTCTGCTGGGCACTGAAGAACATACAGGCAGGCAAGGACAAGACACACCCTGCCCTTTCTATCGAGGCAGTCTATGAGTACGACCTCGATAGCACTCCCGAACAACTTGAACATTGGTGCAAGGACTGTGACTTCGTCTTCAACCTTGCAGGCGTGAACCGCCCTCAGAACCAGGAAGAGTTCATGCAGGGCAACTTCGGCTTTGCCAGCACCCTGCTTGATACCCTGAAGAAGCACGGCAACCGATGCCCCGTCATGTTGAGTTCATCCCAACAGGCCTCCCTCACAGGCCGCTTCGGCAACAGTGAATACGGCCGTAGTAAGAAAGCCGGAGAAGATTTGTTCTTGGACTACGAAAGAGATTTTCTCAGAGCGGGAGCAGATCCTTCACTCTTCACTCTTCACTCTTCACTTACGCCTCGCGTACTGATTTATCGCTTCCCGAACCTCTTTGGCAAGTGGTGCAGACCGAACTATAACAGCGCCGTCGCCACCTTCTGCAACGCCTTTGCCAACGACCTGCCCTATACCGTCAATGATCCCAGCGTCGAGTTAGAACTTCTCTACATCGACGACCTCATTGACGAAATGCTTGCCGCCCTCGAAGGTCACGAGCACCGCTGCGAGTTCGACGGCCTGGAGGTCGTTCCAATGGTCAATGGTCAATGGTCAATGGTCAATGAAGGTAGGTATTGCTACTGCCCCGTCACCCACAAGGCCACCCTCGGCGAAATAGTTGACCTCCTAAAGTCCTTCGCCGAGCAGCCAAAGACTTTGATGATCCCCGAAATCCCTGCCAACAGCTTCGCCAAGAAGCTCTACAGCACCTATCTCAGCTACCTGCCCTACGAGAAGACCGCCTTCCCTTTGAAGATGAATGTCGATGACCGCGGCAGCTTTACAGAGTTGGTACATACCCTCAATGCAGGACAGGTCAGCATCAACATCAGTAAGCCCGGCATCACAAAAGGTCAGCACTGGCATAACACCAAGTTCGAGCAATTCATTGTCGTCAAAGGTCATGGCCTTATTCAGCAGCGCAACCTCAATGACCCAGAGGGCAAAGTTCTTGAATGGAAAGTTGATGGCGACCACATCCAAGCCGTCCACATGCTCCCAGGCTACACACATAACATCATCAACCTCAGCGACACCGAAGACCTCGTAACCGTCATGTACTGCAACGAAATCTTCAATCCCAACAAGCCCGACACCTTCTTTGAAAAGGTTTAAATCAAGAATTTGAGAATTTGAGAATTATTTCAAATGGCACTGCTTTATCCTGAATTGAGCAAGAAGATACTTGGAATTGCGATGCAACTGCATCGTGAGATGGGATGCGGGTTCAAAGAGAAGGTGTATCAAGATGCTTTTGAGGTGCTGCTCAAAGAAGAAGGCGTCAAATACGAAAGAGAGAAACATATTGATCTCGTCTTTCATGAAATAAAACTCGAACATGACTTCTTCTATGATTTCTTGATTGAAGACAAAATTGGCGTAGAGTTAAAAGCTTTGTCTGAAATAATAGGAGAATTTGAATCACAGATAATCAATTATCTGCATGTGAGCAATCACAAGTTAGGTTTGCTACTGAACTTTGGGTCCACCAGTCTTGAATACCGCTGGTATCCGAATGAATGGCACCATAGAAAGTGTGCAAGCATAGGTTAAATTCTCTAATTCGCAAATTCTTGACAGAAAGTATAATATTGAAATATAAAAATAGAATACAATGAGTTTATTCAAAGACAAAGTCCTCCTTATCACCGGAGGCACCGGCAGTTTTGGTAACGCAGTACTTAACCGTTTCTTAAAGACCGACATCGGCGAGATTCGCATCTTCAGCCGCGATGAGAAGAAACAGGACGATATGCGTCACGACTTCCAGGCCCGTATGCCTGAAGTTGCAAGCAAGATAAAGTTCTACATCGGTGATGTTCGCAACAAGAGTACACTGCACTATGCCATGCAAGGAGTTGACTACGTCTTCCATGCAGCAGCCCTGAAGCAAGTGCCCAGCTGCGAGTTCTTCCCTATGGAAGCCGTCAAGACCAACGTCATCGGTACAGACAATACGCTTGATGCCGCCATCGATGCAGGAGTAAAGTGTGTTATCTGCCTGAGTACCGACAAAGCAGCTTATCCCATCAATGCCATGGGCATCACCAAGGCCATCGAAGAGAAGATAGCCGTAGCCAAGAGCCGCCTCAGCGGCAACACCAAGATTTGCTGCACCCGCTATGGCAATGTCATGTGCTCTCGTGGCAGCGTCATCCCTCTCTGGATAGACCAGATTCGCAAAGGCAATCCTATCACCTTGACCGAACCCAAGATGACCCGCTTCATCATGTCGCTCGAAGAAGCCGTTGACCTCGTCCTCTTCGCCTTTGAACACGGCAAGAACGGCGACATCCTTGTCCAGAAAGCTCCCGCCTGCACCATCCAGACCCAGGCAGAAGCAGTAAGGGACCTCTTTAAGCATCAATCCCCGTCCTTTAAGGAAGGGGCAGGGGAAGGTCTTGAACCCGAAATCAAAGTCATCGGCATCCGCCACGGCGAGAAGATGTACGAAACCCTCCTCACCAAGGAAGAAGCTGCCAAAGCCATCGACATGGGTAACTTCTATGCCGTTCCAGCTGATAACCGCGACCTCAACTACGACAAGTACTTCAAAGACGGCGACACCAAACGTGCCACAATCGAAGAGTTCAACTCCGACAACACCTACCGCCTAAACCTCGAAGAGACCAAGGCCAAGATTGCCGACCTCCAGTACATCAAGAACGAGCTCGTAGGCATACCAAATCTAGTTTAAATGGAATCCGTTCAATCCATGTAATCCGTGGTCAAAAATAATATCTCAGTGATTTCTGTGTGACCTCTTCAGCGTAGCTTCTTTGATTCTTGTTCCGCCTGCGCCTGAGGCAACAGCCGAAGAATTTATAAATTTTGCTCCGCGCATCAAAAGCGCGCCTTTGTACTAAAGTATCAAAGAATTCCATAGCGTCTTTCACGTCTAGCGTGACTTCCGTCCGGCCAGTATGTTCGTGCCTGATATTGAGTCAAACAAAGAAAAACTGACAGAAGAGATAAAAGGCAAGAAAGTCTGTGTAATAGGTGGTGCTGGAAGCATCGGTTCCAGTTTCATCAAGGCAGTTCTACGCTTTGAGCCAAAGAGCGTTGTGGTCGTTGATTGTTACAAATAATGTAGACTGATTAGAATTGATGGTTATGGATTTTAAGGCAATAAATTTTGGGAGAGCCGATGCTCATACTGAGGGAGAGTCAAATATAGGAATCGATCATCAGCATTTAATCCCGAAGACCGTATTTTTCTACATAAGGGACTTTGGAAAGCGTTAAATGTTAATTATTAAATAAGTATTTGGTATCACAACACCATCCCCTGTCACATTGATTATTGTGTGTACAGAATCTTCATCCAGTTTCTACACATCCGCACACATCATAATTAAATCCTATATATATGGAAGAAACTATAGTGTTCAATGACGAAAAAACCAATGATGGAAATCCAACAGTTAGTAGAAATACTGGTAATGGAAATGACGTTGTGGATATGAACGCCGATTCCTCAAAGAGACGAGAATCAACTCGTTCTTATATTGCACAACTATATGTGTGGGCCTTTTTTGTCATCATTGGGGTTATCATCCTTATGTGGGGTGGTATATCTTTGTTTACAATAAACAGTCTCGAGGTAGAAGATTTGAAAGATATGCTTGTTACTGTATCAGGTATTCTTTCTGGTCCTCTTGGATTTATTGTCGGTTACTATTTTAAAGCATCAAAGGAATGAAATCATATTTAGTTACTTTTGTATTATATAAGGAAGAGGAAGACTATAACCAAATAGTAGAGAAGATCAAAAGTTACAACAAATGGGCCCGGATTCATCATCATGCTTGGGTTATTAATACAGATAAAGCAGCTACAGAAGTTAGGACAGAGATAAGAGAGTCCATAAGTAATAGGTGTCTTCTTTTTGTTATTGATGTAACAGGAGCAGGTTGGGGTTCCTATGGCATACCTGATACTGTTGCTGAATGGCTGAAGAAAAACTTGTAATATAAACCAAACCATCACTTTAAATTAAGCAGCAAACCCAATGCCCGACTATTCATCATCAAATAAACGTATCGCCAAGAATGCGCTTATTTTTTATGGATGGATGCTCTTAATAATATTAATTAGCCTCTATGCATCAAAGGTTGTGCTGAGAGTGTTGGGCGTAGAGGATTTTTAGAGAGTCTAATGTTAACAGTCATGAATATGTGAAAAAATA
Source organism: uncultured Prevotellaceae bacterium (assembly GCA_946415695.1). Classification (GTDB taxonomy): domain Bacteria; phylum Bacteroidota; class Bacteroidia; order Bacteroidales; family Bacteroidaceae; genus Physcousia. The sequence goes on from CAMKTM010000020.1 coordinate 15,479, forward strand.
TAGTAATATGAAAAGAAACTATGTAATACATAATATCGTTCAGGGCTGGAATGTTGAAGCCAAATTAGAGGATAGCAAGTATTTCTTTATGTATAAAGAAGTCCAGGCGATTCTAAATAATCGAAAATGCTATGTAATAGGACGTAAAGGATCTGGTAAATCTGCCATATGTAATTATATAACATGTATAAAAGATTACAATGTTTTCTCCTCTAAACTAAGTTTTAAGGCTTTTCCTTTTAATACAATATATGGTCTTGATGATAATCAGTATCAACATCCCAATCAATATATTACAATTTGGAAATACATTATTTATTCAAATGTCCTTAAAATGATGGTTCGGAATAATAGTGTAAATTCAGATATTCGTCAGGAATTAGAAAAGATATATCCCAAGACATCTATAAAAAATCTTGCTAGTGAAGTGTCTGAGTGGACATCTGTTGAGTTCGGGTTAGATATACTAGGGAATGGTGGCTCCTTAAAAATTGACCGTAACAAACACAAAGACACCTATAATTGGAAAGAATACGTTGATGTTATGGAGGATATTATCATTAATTATTGTGGTAATGCAAAATATTATATAGTTTTTGACGAACTAGATGATGATTATCGTGACATTACACTTAATCAAGAATTTAAGGTGTATAAGGAACTCCTAACAAGTTTATTCAAAGCAGTTCAAGATGTAAAATCGGTGTTATGCAAAGAACGAGGCTTCAATATAATGCCAGTCATCTTTCTTCGAAACGATATATATGCACATATAAAAGATGCGGATAAGAACAAATGGGATGATTTAAGTATTGAGTTAGAATGGGATACCGACAAGCTAAAACAGCTTTTGGCATATCGAATATATCAGGATGACGGGATTCATCGTGGTTCTCCTAATTTTGAAACAGAATGGCATCGAATTTTTTCTAATGAAATGATTGGAACAGGTCTTGGACGAAAAAAATTAATGCCATCCTTTGATTATATGGCAAACAGTACTTTGCTACGTCCACGTGATTTTATTAAATTTATTAAAGCTTGTTGTGAGGAAGTTATAGATGTTCAATATTATATCACTCCAGAAATTCTACATCATGTTGATCGTGCTTTCTCGAATTATCTAAAACAAGAGTTTCGTGATGAACTTTATCCTATTCTTCCCGATATAGACCGTGTCTTTGATGTTATGTCATATCAACGTCAATGGATTTTTTCGCCTAATAGTTTCAAGGAAGCATATGAGAAAGAAAAGCAATTAGGTAATATTAAAGAATCGAATGTTGATAAAGTATTGGAAACATTATATAACTTTAGTGTTATTGGCGTACAAAACAAGAATGTTGAAAAGAAACACTATTTCAAATATATTAATACAAATATGGCTTATAATCGTTATGAAAAAATAGTCATTCACCGAGGATTATTTAAGGCATTAGGTATTGAATAGGTTAATATATTCCTTTTTTCGAAAGGGGATCGAGCATCACAATGGGTCGTTATATAATCTTAAAGAAATTATTGTGGAGATAGATGAAGTAATGGCTCCTCATGGTGATTCTTAAATTAAACTACATATTTTTTTGAAGACAACAATAATAATTCACAAGCCAATCACACCATTCCAATTCTACAAATTTCATCATATATTGGGCATGTTTGATATAAAACTACTTGCAAAACGTATCTATAACAAGATATATATTCCTATGTAGAATGCTTAATTAGCTCCTTCGAAGTAAAAACCACGATACTATTAAGATAGAACAAATAAACAATAACAGTCATATGAAGCATATCCCTACAAATGAAATTATTATGCCAGAACGACATGCAGACGTTTTGGGCTATACATTTATATGGAATAATCATTTTTTAAGAGGTATATTTCCTGATTCGGAAGAATTGGCTCGTTCATATTTTTCATCAGGTTTTATAGATGAAATCGTTAGACTTGGCCTTTTCCCAAAGACATGGATATCTGATTATCAGAACGAACAATTCGCTTTTATTATTGAACATGAGTTTATAACCCCAATAATATATGCGAACGAATG
>CAMKTM010000021.1 GCA_946415695.1 uncultured Prevotellaceae bacterium
TCATGTCTTCGTTGTAGTCGTACCAGAGGTTCAGGCCGTTGCCTGTGGAAGCCGTATAGTTAGCCACAAGGGTAGCGCCGTCGGCCACTGAGGTAAGTTCACCGGCCTCAATGCTTGTGCCATAGTCTGTGCCGTCGATTGTGAAGCCCGTGAAGTCGTAGCCGCGATAGCTTGTTGCAATGGCGGTGAAGGTCATGTCGAGGTATTGCAGTCCCGTCACCTCGGTGTCGGCATAGAGGTACTTGTTGAAGGTAGAGCCGTCGTTCATCACCATCGTAATCTTGCCGGCACGAGTGTTCTCTGCTTCTGTGGCGCCTGTCACGTTGACGGAAAGGTTGATGGTCTTCGTGTTGAGCAGGACTTCGATGGTTGCAATGACATTGGTGGCGTCGAAATCAGCTGCAGCGATGATGGCGCAGGAGTTGCCTTCGTCAGTTGTTGACCAAGAGTCGAATATCGCACCTGTTGTCTTGCCTGATGTCGCATTCAGTGTCTTGCCGTTGCCTTGAATTTTGAACAAGCCGTGCGACACACTTGTCAATGTGATAGCGACGGGAAAGTCGCCTAAAGCCGTACCGTCGCAGGAGACGAACTTCTCCTCGGCAATGCTCCAAAGGTAATACTTGCCTTCGTGCGAAACGATGGCGAAGTTGTTCACGCTGTAAGCGCTGTTCTTTACCGTGTTGGCCAGGCTGCCGTCAACAGTGGTGTAGGTGCCGCGGGGACACTTGATGGTGTAAGCCTTGTTGTTGCTCAACTCGCTGAGAGCCTCTACAAGACCTTCCTTCTTGTTGATGTTAACCTTGATGGTGACGTTTGCATCAGCAATGGTGCCTTCGGTCGTGATGTCGTAGGCAAAGGTGCTGTAGCCGTTGGTGAAGTCAGCAGGGATGTTGATGCTGCTGTTTGGCATGACGGTCTCTGTATGGGTAAGGCCAGTAGCTACGCCGTTGACGTACTGCTCGTATGTCACATCAATGGTGACAGTAGGAACCTCGACGGTCGTCTCATAGACATACCAGACGTTGTTGCCGCTGGTGCCGCTGACTGCACCGCTGCCCCAGAAGGCGAGGCCGTTGCCTGCACCGTTGTTATCGACGATGCTGCCGCTGGTGCTGTCCAGGTTCCAGCCGAAGTAGCTACCGCTGCCGCCGTTGCTGTTATAGAAGGCGTATGTGCCGGCACTGCCCTTGGAGGCAGTAGTCTTCAAGCTACCGTCAATCCAGTCGCCGTTGGCAAACTGTATGTTGTACAGTCCTTCGCCTGCACTGAAGAAGCGGACGAGGTAGGCAGCATTGCTCTTCGCATTTGTCTCGTTGAGGGAGGCCGCTGTGACGGTTGCTGCTGCACGCTTCACGGTGTTGCCTGCACCTGCGTCGTACATTGGTGTCTCGCCGCCACGAACTTGTGTCACGAGGTACCACTTGGTGTTGTCTGCTACATCGGTAACGGCACTGATGCTCGACACTTTTTCCCCTACGGTGAGGAAGGCATCGTCGGCAATGATTGGCTTCCACTGGGCGAATGCAGGGTCTTCAGTCAGCGTGATGGTGAATGAAGAGATGGCAATGCCGCTGTTGGGCGTGCTCTGCTGGAATGAGGTACTTGCGACGGAGAGTCCCGAGACGGTGAGCGTCGTCGTTCCGGTTGTGGCGAACGATGTGGCGGAGCCGCCTGCAGCGGGCGTCAACGTCTGCGCTCCGCTCTGAGCCGTACCGGTGATGGTGTAGCCGGTAATGAGATAACCTGCCTGGGCCGTGAGGGTGTAAGTGCAGCCCGAAGCACCGGAATAGATGTAGCCGGTAGAGACGGCGATGTTGTTTGCACCCACGGAGAGCGTCACTTGCGGGTCAGTCGCAGTGGACACCCATTTGCTGGCCCAAGTGCCGCCGGCATTGGTTGCTGTGTACGAGCCTGTGCCAGTGCCGTAGGTCACGGTGTAGTCCGCAGCCTGCACGCTAATGGTGCAAAGCAAAGCGGTGAGTAATAGGAAAAGTTTTTGTTTCATGTTGGTTTGTATTTGTTCCTAATAATATATATATAAATGTTTAGAGAGCAAAGGGAGGTGCCTGCATAGGCATCTCCCTAATTTGTCGCCTTGGCGACAAAGATTACCATTCCTCGTCCCAAAGGGATTTGTCGGTTATGGATGTGTTTTCTTCCTTGACGAGGTCTGTGCCGTTGCCAGTTGTACTGTCACTACCATTGCCACTTCCGATGATGAGCGACTGGCAGATAGCTCCGCAATTAAGTTCTACGGTCAGCGCCGCTGGTGTCATATATGTCTTTTTCATCTTACAGTTACTATTTAATCATTTATTATTTACCGTTTTCCCTTTTCTCCCCTCTCCGATGGGGAGAGGGGTCAAGGGGTGTGGCTTTATTTCAAAATCTTCTTTCCGTTCACGATGTTGATGCCCTTCTGCATCTTGCTGATGCGCTGACCGGCAAGATTGTAGATTGAAGATTCTTCATTCTTCATTCTTAATGCATCATTTATTCCTGTTGCATCGTCGTCGAAAACGAAGGTGAAGCCCTTTACGCCTGCGGAGAGTAAGTTAGCAGCAGGCAGATATGCCTTGAAGCCTGCAATGGAGCCTGCGGCAGTCTTCGGGAAGAGGCCGACAGCATCTCCAGCTACGTTTTGCTGAAGCGTGTAGTACACCTTGTTCGTTACATCATCAGCACTTACTGCAAATGCAGTAACCTGACCTGCCAGCTTGTTTGTGGCACTAACATCTGTGCCGCCTGTCGTAATAACGAAATCGTAGGTTCCGGCAGTTGCCTTGAGGATGACAGGTGTGTTGGCTGCAATCGTTGTCTCGATTTCTGTCAGTGTAGCCTCGGTGGTAGTGAGACTGCTGATGTAGTAAGCCAGCACGCCGCTCGGTATGGTCAGTGCCACAGGAGCATACAGTGTAGCATAACCAGCTTCAGAAATGGTTACAGGGAGACTGGTGACATCTTCTATGGTGAAGGTATTCTGGTTCACAAATCTTGAATCGGCTGTGTTGCGGTTTGCGTCGCTGCCATTTACGCCCGTAGAATAAAGGTAATTGGTATTACTATTCCATGGGGCGGCAAGACTCAAGCCAACGTTTCCGTTCACGGCATTAACAAATGTAAACGAGCTGGCAGCTCCTCCTACGGTACCTATCTCGCGGACATTGTTGATGGCGATGCCATGAGTATAGGCAATGAGCTTTCCGCCAGAGTAGAGGAAGATGATATTCTTGTCTTCTGTTGTTGTGACGGTCATACGGCTCCCTGCACTGGCAGCCTTCAGATATGCCTTGTCTCCCAAGGTGCTACGGATGCGGATGAAGGTTCCGTCGGCAGGTTTCACATATTCTGCAGCAAGGAAACCCTCGTACCAAGTGCGCAGGTTGTTGTAGTTGGTGGCATTGCCCGTGTAGCTGCCACCATCAAGAGCAGTCTTCACGCCATTCAAAGCAACCGTGTAATCGTTGTCTAAAGCGGGATAGCCGTACTGCCCGGCATTGGCAAGCTTGGCAGCCATCTCGTTCTTCCCCCAATAACGTGTGATTAGATCAAGGTAGGAGTGGAAACCGGTTGAAGGACCATCATGATTTGCAGCAAGACTCCATACACCCATGAGAGAACCTGCACCACCGCTAACGGAGTTGACAGAGAGATACTTTCCCGTTGATGGTATATACCAAACGTATATAGTGCCACATTTATCTGTAGTAGAAGTCTGGTATTGCAAAGGTGTAGCGTCTGCTGAAAGTGTCACGGCACCTGAATTATGTGAATTTTCAGTGGCTGTGCTTGTGATGTATGTTTCTGTTGAAACGTTCTTGATGGCAAATGAGATATTCAAATCCGAAATGCTTGGTTCGATTGTCCACAGGTACTTGTTTTGTTCAGCAGATGTGGCATCTGGCATATCGCCAGAATGTACGACTATACCTGAGCTTTCTGCATGCCAAAGAAAGTCAATTGAGTCATAACCACTCTTGTTGTGGAATTGGCCCAAGAACGTGGGGGTAGAGACAGCAAACGGGAAGTTAATAGTAGCCGTGAAGTTATAGCCATCCCAAGCCTGATTGCTCAATGTATAACCTACACATCCTGCAAAGGAAGGCTCTTCACCCACAACTCCCTGATAAGTTCCTTCGTAAGTGGCACCATTTACATCTGTAAGCGTATAATTAATCACATGGGTATATGTAACGGTTATCGTTTGACCTTCAACACTGATTTCACTTGTATAGCCCTCAACTGCACTTGCCGTAAGGTCAGATGTTGCGATGCTTGCAGCAACAAAGAATCCTCCGTTCTTGGCATTCTGGCTATTGTATGTAACATAGCCGTCTTCGCAACCTTCAATGACAACATTATAAATGCCAGCGCTAACATCGACAGGCTCAAAAGTCCAGTGGTTATCGGTTGCTGCTGAATGACCAGCCCATGTCGTAAGCTTTGTGTCATTACCCGAATTCGTAAGATTAATTGCTTCGGTAAAGTAGTAGTCCGGTCCAACGGCAACAGAGCCAATGGTAAGGTTCTCATAAGTTGTCGAGCCTATGGTAAGAGGAAGTCCCTCACCATTAGTAACAGCAAAGGTCGCTCCGTTGTTTATCACCTTCCAGATATTGCCATTGCTGGGTGAATCTGGCAAGCTATGATGGAATGTTTCGTTTGTACCTTTAACCACAAAGTCGCTGTAAAGATAAGGATAACGACTTGTATCCATACCCTTGAAGTAATAATAGCCGCTTGGAATGGTTGGTTCAAAGACCCAAGTTGTGCCTCTCCAGTCATTCTGGGAAGGACTCCAATTACCAACTCCCGTGTTGGTATTGTTTGCATCGCAACAACTCGAGCCTGAAACTTTGGCTGTTTTGCTTATAGAGAATCCGCTGTCATTTACTCCATTAGGCAGGATGTAAACGGTTCCACCCGAAGCGGCTGTCTGCCATGACGTCGTCATCTGTGTACCATCGTAACAATGTGCAACAACACCACCTAACACATCTCCTGAGGTATTACCTTCCGCAGCTGTGAAGTACCAGACAGATCCGTCTGCAAAGTCAACGTGCGACATAGACTTGCCAGTGCCATTAGAGGTTAAGTATCCTCCACGGTCATACGACTTGATGCTGTAGTACTTCGGAGAACTCTCATCTGTTGTCAGTTGGGGAAGGTTTATTTCATGATTGTATTCATAAGTAATAGTGATGGCTGTGGCATCGAAAGCGCCGTTTCCCGTACCTGCTGTTTGAGCCATGGTAAAGGAAACCGACTGATTGCTGAGACCTGTTACATTCAGTGTTACGTCTGAACCTGCAAAGTCCAAGTACGAAACGGGATTGCCATCTCCATCTGTAACTGTACCAGAAGCAGGAGTAATGCGTTCAACATCACCGTTAGATCCGTTCCATGCAGAATGACCAGTAATACTGTAACCTGTGATGACAAAACCATAGGTTACTGAAAGCGTATAACTACCCTTGAAAATTCTTCCATTGCCAGTGTTATAGCCATTGCTGCCACTGTAGGTCATCGTCATTGCCGGAGCACCATTAGACTTCCATACCTGTGTGGATGAGAATGCCCCTGCAGACGAATAGGTACTAATCGAATATGTAATCGTACCGAGTTGTGCCCAGGCGCTCATCGTCGAGATGAGGGCGAGGAGTAATAATGTTAGTTTTTGTTTCATTGTTTGAATTGAATAAAATTAATAAAAAGATTTGTTGTTGTTGTGTTCAAAAGGATGTATGTCTTAGTTGCTGCTTTGGGGGTGTTTGGTTTTCTCTTAATGCACGCGCGTACATTTTTTTTCTGTTGAATTGGGCTGCAAAGGTATGAACCTTTTTGGGAACTTGCAAATTTTCTTTCAGAAATTATTGCTTTTTTTCTCATATTGCATTTTTGGGGGTGGCTTACGTGCTTTTGTGGTTTTCTGTGCTGGATGCGGCGTTTTTGTGTGTCTGGCATGTGGGGTTTGTCGTGATTTTTCGCAAGGTGAAGCTCTCTGACGGGCTTTTCCTGTGGTTGTAGCAATAGGGGCCACCGGGTACCTCGAATGCGCTTAAAATGAATGCCTGCTGAGAATCAGATGGTTGCAGCATCGCTTTTTGTGGAGATGTGTCAAGAAAGTGTCATACAAGTGTGCGTTGCTGTTAAATATGGTGTGGTTTTGGCTAAAATATGCTGTGCCGTGAGAGTGGTTTCGACGTGCCGTGATAGGAAACAAGGCGTGCCTTGTTTGGGATAAAGGCACGCCTTGTTGAATTTCTTGATGTGCCGTGCTGGTCGGCACGGCTCTGAAATGTCTCTGGCGATGTAAAGGATTTTCCGATGTGGATCTGACGGTTTATTGCTTCTGGAAGCGTAGTGCTTGCTCCTGGATGAGTGCGCGGTCGTCGAAGTAGTTTATCTTCATGGCTCGTCGCACTTGGTCCATGGTCTCGCAGGCTGCGGCGCGAGCCACTTCGCAGCCTTTGCGGAGTATTTCATAGACGGCTGGGATGTCCTTTTCGTACTCTGCGCGTCGCTGGCGTATGGGTTCGAGGGTCTCCTGCAGGACGGCCATGAGGAGTTTTTTGCACTTCACGTCGCCGAGTCCGCCGCGGGTGTAGTGGTCTTTCATCTCCTGCAGGGTCTGGTAGTCTGTGGTGAGGCGTGCGACTTGCTCGTCGGTTGCGAAGGCGTCGAGGTAGGTGAAGACGGTGTTTCCCTCGAGGTGTCCGGGGTCGCTGACCTGGAGGTGTTCGGGGTCGGTGTACATGGTCTTGACTTTTTTGTTGACCTCGTCGGCTGAGTCGCTGAGGTAGATGCAGTTGCCGAGGCTCTTGCTCATCTTTGCCTTGCCGTCGGTGCCTGGCAGTCGGAGGCAGGCGGCGTTGTCGGGCAGCAGTATGTTAGGCTCCACGAGGGTGTCGCCGTAGATGTGGTTGAAGCGTCGTACGATTTCTCTGGCCTGCTCGAGCATGGGCTCCTGGTCTTCGCCTGCCGGCACGGTTGTTGCCTTGAATATGGTGATGTCTGCTGCCTGGCTGATGGGGTAGGTGAAGAAGCCTACGGGTATGCTTTCGCCGCTGAAGCCTCGCATCTGCACTTCGGTCTTCACGGTGGGGTTGCGCTGCAGGCGTGAGACGCTGACGAGGTCCATGAAGTAGAAGGAGAGTTCGCAGAGTTCGGGGATTTGGCTCTGGATGAAGAGTGTGGTCTTTGCTGGGTCGAGGCCTGCGGCGAGGTAGTCGAGTGCGACTTCGATGACGTTCTGGCGCACTTTCTCGGGGTTCTCGATGTTGTCGGTGAGTGCCTGTGCGTCGGCTTCAAAGACGAAGATCTTGTCGTAGAGTCCGGAGTTCTGGAGTTCTACGCGACGTCGGAGGGAGCCGACATAGTGTCCGATGTGGAGTTTGCCCGTGGGGCGGTCGCCGGTAAGGATAATCTTTTCCATGTTTTATAGGGACTTTAGGGACTTTAAGGACTTTAGGGACCTTAAGGTCTTAGTTAAACATCTTGTCTATTTGTTCTTGCTGTAGGATGGTGAGTATGGTTTTCCCGCTTGGGGAGAGGTTCTGTATCTCGCACTGGAAGAGGTCTCCGATGAGTGTTTCCATCTGTAGTGGGGTGAGCACTTCGCCCACTTCGATGGCGTTGTTGCGCGCCAAGACGAGTGCCAACTGGTGGTGCAGGGCATCGGTCTGTATGCCGTCCTGCTGCTTGACGGTCTCCACCATCTGCTGCACGACAGCCACGGGATTGCTCTGCCCGGAGGGTGTGCCGACGATGGAGAACGCGCCGCCGCCGAGGGGTGTGATGTCGAAGCCCAAGGCCCGCACGTCGTCGAGAATGCCGGTGAGCAGGGCGGCATCGGACGGCGAGAGCTCGAGCAGTTCGGGGAAGAGCAGGCCCTGCGTGGGGGCTGTGTGCTCCTGCATCTGCTTCATGTAGCGTTCGTAGAGGATGCGTATGTGGGCACGCCGCTGGTCAACCATCATCAGTCCGGACTGCACGGCGGTCAGGATGTACTGGCCTTTGTACTGGAAGTGCTGGGAGCTGATTTCTTGGCTCTCTTGGAAAAGAGAAGGGGCAAGGGGCGAGGGGCTGGGGGCAAGAGGATTGTCGTGAAGGCCTGAAGTCTTCGGGTATTCTCTTGCCCCTTGCTCCTTGCCCCTTGCCCCTTCGAAGAGCTCCTTGCCCCCTGCCCCTTCGAAGAGCTCCTTGCCCCCTGCCCCTTCGAAGAGCTCCTCCCACTGGCGTATGGGTTTGCGGGTCTCGCTGTGGCTGCTGAAGGGGTTGTAGTTGGGGTTCAACTGAACGCGTGGCACTCTGATGTCGGTGAGCTTGCCTGCTTCATAGGTTGGGATGTCGGGACGCCCCTCCACGTCGAAGTCGATGGTGGGCACGGCGTTGAACTTGCCCAAGGTGTCGCGCACGGCAGCCACGATGATGCTCCATATCTCCTGCTCGTTCTCGAACTTGATTTCTGTCTTGGTGGGATGTATGTTGACGTCGATGTTTGCCGGGTCGACCTGGAAGAAGATGAAGTATGGCACCTGGTCGCCTTCGGGTATGAGGTGGTTGAAGGCTTCCTGCACGGCATAGTGGAAGCGCGGATGGCGCATGAAGCGTCCGTTGACGAAGAGGTACTGCGAGGAGTTCTTCTTGCGTGCCGCCTCGGGCTTTCCCACGAAGCCGCTTATCCCGACCAGCGACGTCTCCACCTGCACGGGCAGGAGCTGTTCGCCCAGCTTCTTGCCGAAGATGCCGACGATGCGCTGCAAAGGACTCCCAGCCGGCAGCTGCATGAGGCGGTTGCCATTGCTCGAGAGGGCGAACGAGACCGAAGGGTTGACGAGGGCGATGCGTTCGAAGTCCTGAATGATGTTGTTGAGCTCCGTTTGGTTCGACTTGAGGAACTTCCTTCGCGCCGGCACGTTGAAGAAGAGGTTGCAGACCTCGAAGTTGGCTCCTACGGGGCACGAGCACACTTCCTGCGAGACGACGCGCGAGCCTTCCAGGCACAGCTCTATGCCGACGTCCTGGGCTGCGGTGCGTGTCGTGAGCTTCACCTGCGAGACGGCCGCAATGGAGGGCAGTGCCTCGCCGCGGAACCCCATCGTGCGGAGCGTGAAGAGATCCTCGGCCTTCGCTATCTTTGACGTGGCATGACGCTCGAAGGCCATGCGGGCATCCGTCTCCGTCATGCCCTTGCCGTCGTCGATAACCTGAATGGACGTCCGCCCGGCATCCTGCACCAGCACATCAATGTTCTGGGCGCCGGCATCTACGGCATTCTCCATCAGTTCCTTGATGACGGATGCCGGACGCTGCACGACCTCGCCAGCCGCAATCTGGTTGGCAACGGAGTCGGGAAGAAGGTGAATGATGTCCAAGTCTCTTTCTTTCGTTATGACGTTAAATCCTCAAATCCTCAAATCCTTAAATCCTCAAATCCTTAAATCCTCAAATCCTTAAATCCTTAAATCCTCAAATCCTCAAATTCATCTCACTCCAGTGAGCAGGAAGCGCCAGAGGATGATAAGGGCAAAGATGAGCGCTATGATGATGGGCCATCCCAGCTTCGAGCCGCTCTCTTTGTGCTTTTGTGCTCGCGGGGTGTAGTTGCTGAACGTGCCTCGAAACTTGTCGGGGTCGTAAGGCGCCTCTGTCGCAGGCGTCTCCCCTTGCTCGCGCTTTACGTCATCAACCAACTTCTGGAGGCGGTCGTGCGACGGGTCAGAGTAGATGCTTACGCGGCGAAAACCGCGGGGCTTCCTTGTGCTGAACAGTTTCATGGATAATTATTCTGAGGTTTCGGGGTTATCTGAGGTTTCTGGGTTATCATTGTTCTCAGAGTTCTCTGTGGCTTCGGAGTTTTCGGAGTTCTCTGTGGCTTTGGGGGCTTCGGGCGGTGTGTCTGTCTCTATTCCTCTCTGTTTTCGGATGTCGCTGAGTTTCTGCTTTGGCGCAGAGTGGCGGACGCTTTCCTTTAGCTCCAGCCCTGCCTTCTTGGGACGCCACTCGAAGATGTCGAACCTGTCGCGGGGCCGCACATAGTCGAACCAGGCAAAGTTCTGCAAATAGAGCGCATCGGGCGGAATGAGTGGTATGGGATACATGATGCCTGTGGCGGCAGGCATCCAGATGTGGTCCACCTTCCTGTCATTCAAAAACATCTTGAGCAAAGAAGTTTCGGTATGGTTCAGCTCCACCATGATGCTGTCCTCGTCGAAAGGATAATAGTTGACAAAGACATTGCCCTGTGAAGTGGTGAGATAGACCTCGCCATCATGGAAGTAGCTGTGCATTTCGTGTCCCGATACCTGATTGTAGTGGACGTCGTCAATCTTCTCCACGGAAAGCGCCTGCCGCAACACCTGCACACTGTCAATTGTGCTGTCGTTGAAGAAGATTTGTATCTCCTCGCCAAGCTGTTGCTGTCCGCCTTGCCAAAGGATGGGGTCGCGGTACATGATGAGGATGCTGTCGCGTGTGTCGTATATCATTGAATCGCAGACAGCCTGTAAGTCGCGACGGAAGACTCGCATGTGGTAGTAGGCGTGCATGACGCGATAGGTGGAATCGGTGTCGATGTTGTAGGTGAAGACCTTGAACGTGTCGGCATGGGCGTACATGGTGTCCGACTGACTGTAGTCGATGGCTACGGCACTGTCTGTCGCCATGACGTAGCCCGTGCTGTCCTCGTAATAACAGTACTCTCCGGTAAACATGTTCTTGTTGACGACGTCGGTGTAGATGACATTGCCAAAGGCTTCGGCAATGGCGACATCGTCGTTCCAGACCACGCTGTCGCCGACGAGGCGCTTGCCGTTGTTCGTCAGGATGCTGCGGTCCAGCAAGTGCGAATGCTTGTTATGCGTGTCGTAGTAGCCCAACTCGGAATAGATGTGGTTCTCGCCGTTCTCTATGTTGGAAGGGCCTACGATATGTGCAATGGCTGTCTGGGTGTTGTAGTGAAGCGTGTCGGAGATGAGCACAGTCTCTGGTGTGGCTGGCGGTGCAGGGTTGACCAGGCGGACATTATAATTGAATACGGATTCGTGCGTGGCAGGGCAGTATTCGCCCCAGTCGCTGGTCAACTCGTTGTCGTGGTCAAGGATTCGTCCGCCCTCGAAGAAATACCCAAGGTCATAAAGGCGGTCGTAGTCGAGACTGTCGGTGAAGATGGTCATCGTGCCGTGCTTGAGCACTACGTCATAGCGTGCCCGTGCCAACTGGTCGAGCCCGTTGTAATAGAGTATGTCGCTGTCGAGCAGAAGCGTGTCGCCTTGGTTCATGCGAACATGGCCGAAGGCATCAAAGGAGTTGGACGCCTCGTAATAAAGAGCACTGTCGCAGTACATGAGCACTCCGTCGTGGCTGAACTGCACGTTGCCAACAAGTATTTGTGCGGTGCGATGCAGCCGTTCGTCGAAGAAAAGGCGGTCGGCGTGCAGCAAATGAACTTTGCTGTCGGATGGCGGTCGCTTTCCGGCAGTCTTGCGAACCGGTGTTACTGCCATCATCAGGCAAAGGCAGAAGAACAGGGACGCGCAAAGGATGTATAGTCGCTGGCTCTTCACTTCATCCAACCGTCATATTGGAAGTCGCAGTCTCTCCAGTCGGGATTGATGCGAATGTATGTACTCTTCTGTTTCTCTTTTATCCATTTGGCCACTGCGTCTTCTCCCTTTTTGCTTTCCACGATGCTTTTCATCATTTGGAAGTCCTCTGTGATGCTGGCGCGATGCGACATGGTTCGGCTCTTGAGGCGTACGATGGCACAGACCTTCTTGCCCCTTGTGTTGATCATGGTAAAGGGCTTTGACATTTCGCCCACTTCGAGTGTCTCGACCACGCGGGCTATTTCCGGGGAGTAGTCCGAGAGTTCGCTCATCTCGAATTGTGTGGTGGTTTCGCCTGTCTCCTTGTTGTTGGAAAGGATGCCGCGATTGTTGCGTGTGTTCTTGTCGTCTGAAGCAAAGCGTACGGCATCCTCGAAGGTGATTTTCCCGGCTTGTATGTCTGCGGAGATGGAGTCGAGGGTGACGAGCGAGCTGTCGATGTCGGCTTGTGCCACTTCGGGTCGTTTCAGGATGTGCCGGCACTTCATCTTGTCGCCACGTTTGTCGATGAGCTGTATGATGTGGAAGCCGAACTCGCTTTGTGCTATCTTGCTCACCTTCTTTGGGTCAGTCAGGCTGAACGCCACGTTGGCAAACCCAGGGTCGAGCTCGGCCTTGCCCATGTAGGGCATTTCTCCTCCCTGTCGCGCAGAGCCCGGGTCCTCGCTGTAGAGGCGTGCCAAGGAAGCGAAGGACATGGCGCCGCTGTTGATGCGCTCTGTGTAGTCGCGCAGCAGCTCTTTGATGCGGTCTATCTCGGCCTGCGGGATGCGAGGCTCCTGCACGAGCAATTGCACTTCCACCTGTGTGGGGATGAGTGGCAGGCTGTCCTCCGGCATGTCCTTGAAGAAGCGTCTCACTTCGGCAGGCGTCACCTTGACATCCGATGCTATCTGCTCGCGCATTCGCATTGCCGTAAGTTTGTTTTTCCAAAGGTCGTAGAGTTCCTCGCGCATTTGCAAGGTTGACATCTTCATGTATTCTTCGAGCTTTTCCTTGGAGCCTGCCATGATGACTTTCTCGTTGATGTCCTGTTCCACATATTGATTGATGTCGGCATCGGTGACTTCAACGCTGTCGATGACTGCCTGGTGGAGGAAGAGCTTCTGTATGGCCAGTTGCTCGGGGATGACGCAGTAGGGATTGCCCTTTATCTGCGAACCGTACTCCAGGCGGTGCTTCTCGATGTCGGAACGAAGGATGGCCTCGTCGCCGACGACCCATACCACCTCGTCTATGACATTCTTCTGTGCCACAGAAAGCAGGCAGTGAAGCGCAGCAAAGAGACAGAGGGAAAATCTTTTCATGTGATTTGTTGGAGCTAAGGATTTTAATGGTTGTTGACCGTCTCCAGCACTGATTCGTCTATTTCTACGGTGTAGCGTTTGCGGAGTTCAGCAACGAACTCGTCTTCCTTGAGGCGCTGGTAGTCGCTCACCACCTGGTTGCTTACGTCAGTCCATTCGGCAGGGCCTTTCTTGAGCACCTTGCCGAAGACGCCCACGTTGGGGAAGCCTTTGATGGGCTTGAGCTCGGCGTTTTTGTCTTTGAAGGCGAGTTTGTCAACATTGGCGTTGTCGCCCTTCTTGAAGACGCGGCGTTCGACGCGAACCATGACACTGTCCTTGTTGAAGGCTTCGCGGATGGTCCCCATCCACTTGTCCTGAGGCAGTTTTTTGACGAGTTTCTTCACGGCGTCAATGTCTGCTTCGTTTTTGCAGTAGTAGGCCATGCCGCTGAAGTGAGGCTCGTCCCATGCATACTGTTTCTTGTTCTTCTTGAAGTAGTTTGTCAGGGCCAGTGTATCCTTTGCGGCAGGCTCCCATATCTTGCTGTTGCACTCTTCGAAGAGGAGCAGTCCGTCGTGGTATTCCTGCACGAGGTATTTCAGTTCGTTGTCCTTTGCGCAGAATTCCTCGGTCTTTTCGTCGAGAATCTGCTCAACGGTCTTCTCGCTCTGGCCTGCGATGGAGTCGAGCACTTGCTGGGCGAGATGGTTCTCGATGCCTTGTCCGTCGAGGTATTTCATTATCATGTCGTGCAGCTGGTCGTAGGTTTCCAGGTCTTTCTTGCCCATGAGCTTGACGATGTCATAGCCGAATGGCATGAGGAAGGGTTCGCTTATCTCGTTCACCTCGAGTGCGTATGCCACGTCCTCGAACTCTTTCACCAACTGGTTCGGGCCAATCCAAGGCAGCAAGCCGCCGCGAGGGGCTGAGCCCGGGTCTTGCGACACCTTCTTTGCCAGCTCGGCGAAATCTGCGCCATCCTTCAATGCCTGATAGACTGAGTCGATCCTGACCTTGGCTGCTGCTTTCTGCTCTTCTGTGGCATCTTGTTTCAGGTGAATCAGGATGTGTGCGGGCTGCAGGAGTTGTTTGCCTTCGAGGCGGGCAACCATGCCGTCGTAGTAGGCTCTGCACTCTTTTTCCTTTCCGCCTTCTGGCACGAGGAGCGGACGTATCTGCTGGTCGCGATACTGGCGGAACTCCTTCTGGTAGCTCGAAAGTGTGTCGAGGTGGTCGTCGAGGGCGGCAAGCACCTTGAGCTTGTAGTTCACGAAGAGATCGACATATTCCTTGACATCTTTTTTGTCGATGACGCCTTCCGAGTTGTTTTTGTTGTAGTTGTATTCAAATTCGCTGCGGGTGACGGGTTCTCCGTTTATGCGCATCAATATGGGGTCTTCCTGTGCGGCAGCTGTCATTGCCAGAGCTGCCAATGCAAAACTGATAAATATCTTTTTCATTTTTTACTGAGGTTTTTCTGTATGTTCGGAGCAATCGTGGTGCTCTCTGTATGTTCTGTTGTTATTGTGGGCGGCTGTAGTTGGGAGCTTCGCTGGTGATGGTCACGTCGTGCGGATGGCTCTCCTGTACGCCGGCATTCGTGATGCGTACGAATTTGGCATTGTGGAGGTCGTTGATGGTTGCTGCGCCGCAATAGCCCATGCCGCTGCGCAGTCCGCCTATGAGCTGATAGATGACTTCCTGGACCGAGCCTTTGTAGGGGACGCGGCCTGCGATGCCTTCTGGCACGAGTTTCTTGGCGTCCTTGACGTTGCCCTGGAAGTAGCGGTCCTTGCTGCCGCACTCCATCGCTTCGAGGGAGCCCATGCCGCGATAGCTCTTGAACTTACGGCCGTTGTAGATGATGGTGTCGCCGGGGCTTTCTTCTGTTCCTGCCACGAGGGAGCCGATCATCACGCTGTATCCGCCGGCGGCCAATGCCTTCACGACATCGCCGCTGTAGCGCAAGCCACCGTCGGCAATGAGGGGCACGCCTGTCCCCTTGAGGGCGCAGGCCACGTCATAGACGGCGCTGAGCTGAGGCACGCCGACGCCTGCCACGACGCGGGTCGTGCAGATGCTGCCCGGGCCGATGCCGACTTTTATGCCATCGGCTCCGGCATCGACGAGCATACGGGCTGCCTCGCCTGTGGCGACGTTGCCCACAACGATATCTACGTCGGGGAACATCTGCTTGGCTTCCTTGAGCTTCTCGACCACGAACTTGCTGTGGCCGTGCGCTGTGTCGATGACGATGGCGTCCACGTCGGCTTCTACGAGTGCCTTGATGCGGTCGAGCGTGTCGGGCGTGACGCCCACGCCTGCTGCCACACGCAGACGCCCTTTGCTGTCCTTGCAGGCCATGGGCTTGTCCTTGGCCTTCGTGATGTCCTTGTAGGTGATCAGGCCGATGAGCTTGCCCGCATCATCAACGACGGGCAGTTTCTCTATCTTGTTCTCCTGCAATATCTTTGCGGCAGCGACGAGGTCGGTTTGCGCATGGGTGGTGACGAGGTTGCGGCTTGTCATTACTTCATCCACGGGGCGGTCGATGCTTTGTTCGAAGCGGAGGTCGCGGTTCGTGACGATGCCTACGAGGCGACGCTCGTCGTCGACGACGGGAATGCCGCCGATGTGGTACTCCGACATGAGTTCGAGCGCATCGCGGACGCTGCTGCCGCGCTTGATGGTGATGGGGTCGTAAATCATGCCGTTCTCCGCACGCTTTACGATGGCCACTTGGCGCGACTGCTCCTCGATGCTCATGTTCTTGTGGATGACGCCGATGCCTCCTTCGCGCGCAATGGCTATTGCCATCGGGGCTTCGGTGACGGTGTCCATTGCGGCTGTCACGAAGGGAATCTTCAGTTCGATGTGGCGCGAGAAGAGCGTTTCGAGCGCTACCGAGCGCGGAAGCACTGCAGAGTAGGCGGGAACCAACAGGACGTCGTCGTAGGTGAGACCGTCCATCACAATCTTGTCTGCAATAAATGATACCATAACCTTATAATAATTTTTTTGCGTGCAAATTTACGAAAAAAAAGCTTATGTTGTACGGCCTGCTATGGTATTTTTCCTTCTATTGCACACAGTAATACATTTTTTTTGCACTTTTTTAGAGAAACTTGCCGCCTGTTTCACTTCTTTTTAGTAACTTTGTAGCGAGAAATGCACGTTGTAATCAACTTGATTTCGACGGGAAAGGGTCATCTTATTTCAAAGACATCTCATGCCTTCCCCAAAAACGAGGCACGCTCTTATTGCCATAAAGGCACGCTCTTATCTCCAACGAGGCACGCTCTTATTGCCAACGAGGCACGCTCTTATTGAAATAAGGCCACAGGGTTATTAAAAGAGAAGATAGAGGGAGATAGAAGAAGATAGAGGGAGATAAAAGAAGATAAAGGGAGATAATAGAAGAAGATAAATGGAGATAAAAGAAGATAGAGGACGAGACAATGACCAATGGCAAGGCGGAGGCGGCATAGCTAACGTCTTTTATCTTCTTCTATTTCCCTCTATCTTCCTTTATCTCCTATCTCCAGAAAAAACCATAACACTACTCACATTATAATTATATTTATTATGCTAAAGAAAATCCGTTTGACACTTGCCATCATCTTCTGGGTGCTGATTACTTGGCTGCTTGTGGACTTCACAGGGACGGCTCATGCCTACTTGGGATGGATGGCAAAGATTCAGTTCGTGCCGGCGCTGCTGGCGCTGAATGTAGGTGCCCTGCTCTTTGTCGTAGCACTGACCCTGCTGATGGGGCGCATCTATTGCTCTGTCATCTGTCCCTTGGGCGTGATGCAGGACGCCATCGCCTGGTTCCGTCGCAAGAAGAACAAGTACAGCTACTCGCCTGCCCGCAACACACTTCGCTACACGCTGCTTGTGCTGGCCTGCGCTGCCTTGGCCCTCAACGTGGCTTGGCTGGGCGGACTCATCTTCCCCTACAGCACCTACGGCCGCATCGTCTCCACCTGCGTGGCACCTCTCTACAAACTTGCAAACAACGGACTCGCCGCCATCGCAGAGCACTACGGCAGCTATGCCTTCTACGAGGTGGATGTCTGGCTCAAAAGCGTCTCGGCTCTTGTCGTGGCTCTGCTGACGTGGGTCGTCATCGCCGTGTTGGCATGGAAGAACGGACGCACATGGTGCAACACCATCTGCCCCGTCGGCACTCTGCTCGGCCTCATC
>CAMKTM010000022.1 GCA_946415695.1 uncultured Prevotellaceae bacterium
TGATGTAAAACAAAAAGAATCATCCCCGCCGTGGAGTTCAGTTCCAATGCGGGGATGAGAGTCAATGAGGGTTATAGGTAGAGGCTATTGGCTCTACTTCACTAAAACCTTTCTCGTGCTTCCGTCAGAGTAGCGAATGATGTTGATGCCCCTCTGAGGTTTGTCAAGCTTCTTTCCGTCAAGCGAGTACCAAACTCCCTCGCCTTTGGAGAGGGCTGGGGTGAGGCTTTCAATTTCCTTGATGCCGTCTGGGTCCATCTCGCCAGTCCTAAACATTTGAGGCTCCCCGTAGAAGGTCTCGCCCTCCGAGGTCGTTACGAAAGCAACATAGCAGTACTCTGTCTCGTATTCGAGGTTTTCCAGCTTTGCAGACATCACATTACCACTGGCCAAAACCTTTGTTGCGTTGGCTGGTATGCCGTTTGCATTCTTGCGGGATGATGAAGAGAGGGTGATGTTCCAGTATATAAAGCCCTGAATTGTTATGTTGTCCGTACCTCGCATCACATAGCCCCAAATCTCGGCCATGTTACCTATCAGGTCGATTATCGAATATGTGTGGACGGTTGGCTCGAAGTAGCTGGTGTTCGAGGGGTCGATGCCTATCCATTGGCTATAGTAGCGGTTGCCTGTGTTCGCCTCATAGTAGGCTCTGTACTTCCAAAGCTTATCTGTATTAAGGCTGCGGATGTAGCCTTCCATCGTGCCTTCATAGAGATAGGCTGCGCCGAAGTTCGAGGCGAAGTCGTCCGTCCAGTCAATACGTCTCCACTCAAAGCCCACACCTGTCTCTCTGTCATCGAGGTTCGACTTGGCTGCCACAACGACATTACCCAAGTTGATGACCTTCGGCTGTTGAGGGTCAAGGGAAAGAGGCTCTGTGCTGAATGAGAAGGCCTTCGTATATGATGCGTCATCAAGGTTCAGCGTCAAAGAGGCAAGTCCCTCATAGAGATTGTCAGGCTCCAAGCCTTTGAGTGCAACCTCATAACCATTGTTACCCTTTTCAACAGGCGCATTATTGACAATTACTGTTTCGCAGAATTCCGGGTACTCATTCGTGTATGCCAAAGTCAACGAGCTTGCAGTCTTGCTGACCAATGAGATTTCTGGGGCAGCAAGGTTCCTGCTGCTTTCTATCTCCCTGATGTCCTCATAGCCATTGTTCCAAAGCCACAGCAACAGCTTCCCGACAGAGATATTTATCGTCACCGTCTTGGGTAAGGCACCATTCTCAATGCTGCTGACCTCATACATATATCCGTCAATCTCCACATCAGAGAGAATCGTTGCCTCTGTGCTTGCCTCGTCGTAACCGACAACAGAAGCATAGTTGCTCAAAGTGTCTGTGACCTGATAAACAACACCTTCTATTGTCTCTCTCGACCAGCTGTAAGTGCCTGTCAGAGTCACGTCGTGGGCTGGCATGGTTTCTGGCACATCGCCCCAACCCGAGAAGGTCATGCCTTTCTTCGTGGGTGCAGGTTCGGGAGTTAAAGCGGAGTTATAGTCAATCTCGTAGGACTTGTATTCCTCGCCATCAATAACGTAAGTGAGCAGGTATTGGTTGATGATAAACGAGCCTGTCACCGTCACATCCTCAGCAGGCATCGTTTCGGGTATCTCGCTCCAGTCCGAGAAGGTATAACCTTCCTTCGTAGGCTCTGCTTCTGGAGTAATGGTAGTGCCGTAAGCCACAGATGAAGTCTTGTACTCCTCGCCATCTACAATATATATTAAGGTATAGTTGTTGGGAGTAAAGGCTCCTGTCACCTCAACATCATGTGCAGGCATAGTGGCAGGTATCTCGCTCCAACCAGAGAATGTATAGCCCTCCTTGCTTGGCTCTTCCTCAGGAACGATTTCAGAGCCATAGACAACAGTCGAAGTCTTGTACTCCTCGCCATCCACCATGTAGGTTAAGGTGTAGCTGTTGATGTTAAATGCCCCCATGACCACCACATCTGATGCAGGCATCGTTGCAGGAATATAGCTCCAGCCAGAGAATGTATAACCCTCTTTAGTGGGTGCTTCCAATGGTGTAATCGCTGCACCATACTCAACCATGCTTCTGCTATATTCCGTGCCATCAACGATGTATACAAGGGCATAGGCATTGGCAGACCATTGGGCACTTACTGTTAAATTGCCAGCAGGCATAGTCTCAGGTATAGCAGGCTCCCAACCAATAAATGTATAGCCTTCCTTAGTCGGGTCAGCAGGAGGAGTTATTACAGTGCCGTAGTCTTGGGTTATGCTTTCAATTGCACTACCACCATTGGTGTTGAATGTGATGGTATATTGGTTAATGGTAAATGTACCAGTCACTGTAACATCACTTGCTGGCATAGTCTCTGGTATCTCGCTCCAACCGCTAAAGGTATAGCCTTCTTTAGTTGGCTCTTCTTCGGGAACAAGAGCTGTACCATAGGGAACTGTAGTAGATTTGTACTCCTCACCATCTACTATATAAGATAATGTATAGGAGTTGATGGTAAATGAACCTGTAATGACCACATCATTTGCAGGCATTGTTTCAGGTATCTCGCTCCAACCACTAAATGTATAACCTTCTCTTGTCGGCTCCTCTTCAGGAGTGATTGCTGAGCCATAAACAACAGTCGAGGCCTTGTATTCTTCATCATCTATCATGTAAGTTAAAGTGTAGCTATTGATAGTGAAAGAACCAAAGACACGAACCTCAGTTGCAGGCATAGTGGCAGGGATCTCGCTCCAACCACTGAAAGAATAACCTTCCTTCGTGGGTGCTTCCAATGGTGTAATCGCTGCACCATACTCAACCTCGCTTCTGCTATATTCCGTGCCATCAACGACGTAAATGATAACGTAGCTATTGATTTGCCACTGTGCGATGCAAGTCAAACCACCAACAGGCATAGTCTCAGGTATTGCAGGCTCCCAACCAGTAAATGTATATCCTTCCTTCGTTGGGTCTGCAGGAGGAGTTATTGTACTATTGTAGTCTTGTGTAATGCTTTCAATTGCACTACCACCATTGGTGTCGAAAGTAATGGTGTATTGATTAATGGTTAATGCACCAGTCACTGTAACGTCATGGGCTGGCATTGTCTCAGGCATCTCACTCCATCCTGAGAAAGTATAACCTTCTTTCGTTGGTGCTGGTTCTGGAGTTATGGTTGTGCCACAAGCGACTGTATAGGTCTTGTAAACTTGACCATCTACGATATAGGTTAAAGTGTAATTTATAGGTGTAAACGAACCTGTAACTACAACATCATGGGCAGGCATAATCTCAGGTATTTCGCTCCAACCAGAGAAGGTGTACCCTTCCTTTGTTGGTGCTGGTTCTATAGTAATAGATCCATTATATTCTACTTCAAAAGTCTTATATACTTCACCATCTATCATATATATCAAGTTATAAGTAATCGGTCGAATGCCACCAAAGTCACTCCAAGGTGCAGTAGTGCTGTAAGCCTCTACAGAAGCTGCTGGCACATGAAGTGTGGCAGAAGCGATGCTAGAAAAACGAAAGACATCAGAACCCGTTGTTGGAATGTTTTCTGCATAGCAATAGACATCTTTCAAACCGTCACAATCATAAAAGACTTCCCAAGATATATTCGTTACGCTTTGGGGAATAGTAATAGATATCAGGTTAGAGCACATCATAAAGGCTTGGCCTGCTATTCCTATTGTTCCTTCTTCAAGTTCAATTGACGTTCCACTTGGCATTGTTCCTTTATATTTATAAGCAACCTTGCCTGCATATACTAAGCCATTGGGCTGATTGTTAAACCATTTGGTGTTGTTGAAGGCATTACTTCCAATGCATGCCAAATTGTCGGGAATGGTAATGGTAGTTAGGCTGCTGCACCCAGAAAAAACATCGCCATCAATGCTTGTAACGCTGTTTGGAATTGTTACAGAAGTAATACTACAGCAATTATAGAACGCCCAACTGCCTAAGCTGATAAGGTTTTCGGGAAAGGTGATGGAACTCAAGCTGGAGCAATTATAGAAGGCTCTACTGCCGATGCTGGTTACACCGTTTGGAATGTTTATAGAGGTCAGGCTGGTGCAATATTCGAAAGCTCTACTGCCGATGCTGGTTACACTGTTTGGAATGGTAATAGCTGTCAGTCCGGAGCAGTTACGGAATGCATAGCTTCCTATGCTTGTCACACTATATGTCTTACCATTATATGTGACCGATTCTGGAATAACCACAGAACCAGAATAAGAATTATAATTTGTGTTATAATAAGTTACAATTGCATTATTTCCCGAGAAGTTGTAGTAGATGCCACCAATCTTGGCATCGTAGGCACTGGCTACCACTGGCAGCAATGCCAGCATAATTAAAGTAATAATCTTCTTCATATCCATTCGTTTTAGTTAATACTTTCGCTTCCGTTCTAGTAAGCCAGCACTAACTTATGGACATAAGAAAAGCGCAGACCTGCCATATTTCCACTCAGGCCCGCGAAAGCCCCTATACATTTATGGTGAAGTCTGCGCCAAGGCGCAACTCCAACAATGTATAGGTTTGCTCGTAATATCCCTTTTCGAGTTCGCGGTTCGAGTGGAAAATTGAGCAAATAAGATACATTCTTTACAGAATGCGTTGCAAAGATACAAAAAAAATTAAGAATGAAGAGTTAAGAATGAAGATTTTTTTTATTGCGAGAAAAATTAAAAACACCCATCACCTATCTACTAGGCTAATAATCAATAGATTAGAGGTGGAAGGTGATGGGTGACGGGTGTTTTGCAAAAAACCTACAGGTTATTCTCAAAGGACCTTAAGGTAATTTGCACACGACCCACGTTAAGTTTGCCAACTTAACACGTTAAAAGTGGTCACGAGGCACGTGAAGTTGAACAACTTGACATATTACGAACTATTACGAACACGGATTTAATGCTTTTTTTTCGAACACGGATTACACGGATTGAACGGATTTTTTCTTGATACTTTTTTCTTGATTCTTTTCGGATTGAACGGATTGTGGCGGCGAGGAATAATTTACGAACACGGACTTAACGAATATATTATTAAACAACGGATTTAACGGATTTAACGGATAACTTGTCAGCGAGGGAAATTTCATTCGGATTGAACGGATTGTGGCGGCGGGGAATAATTTTCGAACACGGAGTAAGGTTTTATTACGACAACGGATTACACGGATTGAACGGATTTATTTTTCTTCTTGATTTCATTCGGATTTAACGGATTGTGGCGGCAAGGGGAGATCCGCTTAATCCGAAACAAATTGAGAAAAATCCGTTAAATCCGTTATTTTTCTTTATGACAATAATGCTTAACCTTTATGTCAATAATGCTTAACCTTTATTGGTGTTTGTTTAGTGGTTAGAGGTTAGAGAATACCTTTTGCCCCTAATGAGCACCCAAAACTATCCTCTTTCCGCCTGCGCTTGAACGAAGCGAAGCACCTCTAACTACTAACTACAAGAAGACCCTTTCCCTTAAAGGGGAGGACTCCCTCCCTTTAAGGGAGGGTTGGGGTGGGTCTTCTCTCCCTTGCAAAGTATCCGAGCTTATAGAAGGCGAAGAGGGTGAGGCTGGGGTGTGCTCCGAGGAGGTTGGCCCGGAGGAGCGGTGCGGCGGCTCGGAACAGCAGGCGGAGGAGCGGGAGGAGGTGGAGGCGTGACAGGCGCAGCGCAAGGGCCGAGACGCGTATGTGCTGCTGCTGTTCGGTACTCAAACGGGCAAGGGTGCGCAGGGCCGTCTCGGTTTTCGAGAGATAGAGGGGTGCGTCCTCGAGCCCCAAATGGACGAGAGGGTTGTCGATGTGCACGATGGGTATGCCCCGCCTCTGCAGCTCGATGCCGAAAAGGGTGTCCTCGTGTCCGTAGGCGGAAATGTGTTGGTCGAAGAGAACGGTGAGGAACAGGCGGCGGTGGATGAGGAAGTTGAAGGTGGTGAACTGCGCATAGGGATGTCGGCGACGAAAGGGAAGGGTCAGCCGTCGCTCTGCTGAAACTTCGTATTCATAGCGCAGACGTGCCGCGGGACGGGGGCACTGGGGGAGATTGGCAGTGCCGCCGCAGCAGACGCCCTCGGTATCGCTCGTGAAGGAGGCGATGGCGTCGAGGTATGCGGCGACGAACGAGGGGCGATGCACCTGGGCGTCGGCATCGATGAAGAGGAGCCATTCGCCCTTGGCTTTGCGGGCGAGTGCGTTGCGAATGCCGGCGCGTCCAAGGTTGTGGTCCGGCCTGAAGATGTTGATGCCGGGCAGGGACGGCAAGGGCTCGGTGGAGCAGTCGTCGCCGATGATGATTTCGGAATCGGCGGGCAGTTGTTTTTGCAAATCGCCCACGAGCCGGCTCGGGTCGTAATTGTATGTCGGGATTAGGACGGAAAGAAGCATGATTAGAGTTGAAAGTTTAGAAGACCTTCTCTAAATCCCTCTTAAGAGGGAGGACGAGCCCCCTTCTAACTCCCTCTTAAAGGGGGAGGACTCCCTCCCTTTAAGGGAGGGTTGGGGAGGGTCTGTCTCCATCCCATTAAGGGAGGGCTGTGGAGGGTCTGTTTTCATTTTTTTTCAGAACGGCATCCCGACTGCGAAGTGGAAGGAGAGGTCGCGTTTCAGGCGGGGATGGATGACGGGATAATGGTGGCGTGCGTCGGTATAGGCGGGGTTGATGGCTTTCATGCCAAGGTCGAGGCGAATGATGAAATAATTGAAGTTGAGGCGAAGCCCCATGCCGTAGGAGAGGGCTATCTGCCGCCAGAATCTGTCGAAGCGGAACTGTCCGCCAGGCTGCTCGGGGTAGTCGCGAATGGTCCAGATGTTACCGGCGTCGAGGAAAGCCGCTCCGTCTATCTTCCAAAAGAGGTGGGTGCGGTATTCCACGTTCAGGTCGAGCTTTATGTCGCCCGTCTGGTTGATGAAGTCTATGTGTCCGTCGGAGCCTCGGAAACTGCCCGGTCCCAGCTCGCGGACGCTCCATCCGCGTACGCTGTTGGCACCTCCGCTGAAATAACGTTTCTCGTAGGGCAGGACATCGGAATTGCCGTAGGGGAATGCGATGCCGAGAGCCGCATGAAGGGCCAGCGAGTTGTTTTTGTTGATGAAGAAACTCTTGCAGAATGAGAAGTCGAATTTGGCGTATTGAGCGTAGGCGATGTTGAAGAGGGTGTACCTGCCGTCGGCGTTCTTCCTGGCGTCTGCGGCGCTGGAAATGCCGTAGAGCAGGTTGCCGGCTGTCTCTATGCCGAGCCGTATGGTATAGGCATCCGTCCCGTAGTTGGAGGCCGTCGGGCCAAGAGGCTTTGAGTTGTAAACAAAATGGCAGCCCCAGTTCATGATGAAGAGGTCCTCGTAGTTGTACCTCAAGATGGCATTGCGGTTCGTGGGGTCGCTGAGGTATTTCTCGCGGAAAGTATTGCTTATCCACGGCATGAAGACGTAATCGATATTCAGGAGGTCGAACCGATACTGCAATTGCCTGTTCTTGCGCGTCCAGCGGTATCGGAGCACCCCGGTGAGCACGCGCCGGTGGAACTCTGGACGATCCTGCGAATCGAAAGAGAGGTTGATTTCCGTGGTGGCCTGAGCGTTGCGCCGAAAAGATGGGCGAAGGAAGGGGAATTTGAAGTCGGGGAAGGTGAAGCCCGTCTCTATGCTGTATTCGATGAAGTTCTGGTCGGCATAGCCCTTCAGCCCTCTTATTGCCTCGAAGGCACCGCGAAGCTTTATGTTGAAAAGCTCCGAGCCGTGGAAGAGGTTGCGGTTCTGATAGGTCAGGCTCAAGGCAGCGCCCAAGTCCCCGGCGGAATTGGTGCCCTCCACGTCCACGCTGAAAGAGTTGGGCTTGTTGGGTGTGAGCGAGATGTTGACGTCCAGCGTGTCGCTTCCGTCCGTCCGCTGATTGATGCTCACGTTTGTAGCCATCACGGCGCTGAGGCGCGACATTCGGGCATACGTCTCGTGCATGTCGCTCTCGCGATACAGCTCGCCCGAACTGATAGCAGTGGCATGACGAAGGACTTTGGGTCGCAAGAACGATTTGTCTCGAAGAAATTCGTAACTGATGTTGCCAATTGAGAAACGATGGTGGGAGAGGTCGGTGCTGTCGGCCTCATTTTGTGCTTTCCGCACCACCATCTCGACGTCGGCAAGGCGGCTGCCGATGGTGGTGTCAACACGAAAGTGGACGTATTCTTTGTTGAAGTTGTAGTAACCGTTCTCCACGAGCAAGCCGTAAAGGCGGCTGCGCTCTGCCTCCAAAGCGTTGAGGCTATAGATCCTGTTCTCCCGCTCCACCTCTTTGTCCATGGCAGGCTGATAGCCCAGGCTGTCGAGGGCGAGACGGAGCGCTGCGTCCTCCACGTTGAGCCGGAAGTCGCGGACGTAATATCGTTCGTGAGGAACAATGAGATAGGAGATTTTCATGCGGTTCCTTTTAGGCCTTTCGTGCAGATAAACTTCGGAATAGAGGTAGCCCTGGCTCTTGAGGCTGAGCTGCATGTTGCTGCAAGCCTGCATGGAATGCTGGCGGTTATAAATCACGGGAGCTTCGCCGAAGCGACGCAGAAAACGGTTGAAGCGCTTTGTGCTGTCGCTACCGGAAAGGCAGTAAATACCCAGAGGAACTTTGACGAGGGAAAACCACTTGCTGTTTGGGCGTTGCGGCATGTAGGCCTGCAGCTCGTCCTTCGAGACACGCCCGCCTTCGCTCTTGATGGATGTGCCCGTCAGCAGATAGTCATTCTCGGGAATGAAACGCGAGACGCGGCATCCGCTCAAAAGAAAGAGCAAATGCAGCAAAAGGAGCAGTCTTATGGGCTGTTTTACATGATTCACGCGGCAAAGATACGAAAATTAGTCCATAGTTCAGCGTTCAAAGCTAACTTTTGTAGGGCTTTGCTTTATAATTCAACAAAAAAGCGTAACTTTGCAAATAACTCTAAACCCTAAACTCTAAACTCTAAACTCTAAACTATGATTCCCCGGGCTCGCATAAAATGGATAAAGTCTCTTGAGCTGCGGAAATACCGCCTGCAGCATAACGCCTTCGTTGCCGAAGGACCGAAACTCGTGGGCGAACTCCTCCCCTACTCCACGCCTCTCTATGTGGCAGCAACGAGAGAGTGGCTGGCGCAAAACCGTCATCTTCTCGAAAGGGCAGAAGCCGTGGACGAGGTGACGCAAGAAGAACTGGAAAGGACAAGCCTTCTGCGCTCGCCCCAAAGCGTCGTGGCCGTAATGCCAATACCTGAAAGAAAGCTTGACATCGCTTTTATACAAAACAATCTCGTCATCGCTTTGGACGGCATTCAAGACCCCGGCAATCTGGGCACTATCCTTCGCATAGCCGATTGGTTCGGCATCCGCCACGTCCTCTGCTCCGAAGGCACCGCAGACGTCTATAACCCGAAATGCGTGCAGGCCTGCATGGGCGCTTTGGCAAGGGTAAAGGTGCACTACTGCAACTTGCCCGAAATGCTTAAAAGCGCGGACATGCCTGTTTACGGCACGTTCCTCGACGGAACGGACATATACAAGGAGGCACTCTCGCCGAATGGCATCATCGTGATGGGAAACGAAGGTAGCGGCATAAGCAAGGAAGTGGAGGCAGAGGTCGGCCGCCGCCTATATGTTCCCAATTTCCCCGTCGGCTCGCATACAACGGAAAGTCTCAATGTGGCCGTTGCCACGGGGATTGTCTGCGCAGAGTTTACTCGTCGCCTTCGTTGACGTCCTCGACGGAAAGCCCTTCCTCTTCAAGGTCTTTCACGTCAGCTTCGGGCGTAAGGCTGCTGAAATATGTGTCGTCGTTTTCGATGCCCTCCTCATCGGGTTCCTCGATGGATTCAAGTTCGTCTTCTCCTTCAGAGATGTCCATGCGAATCTTCTCGACGGGGTCTTTCTTCTTGGCGAAGATGGCTTCCACCCATGTGCCTTTGGGAATCTCAAGGACATCGAAGCCTTGAGCCACTTTCTTCTCAAGCGTGCCGCCGGGAGCATGAATGCGGCTTGCCGGCAGTTGTGTGGTGCTTATCTCGAAACCCGATTCGATGATGTCTCGAACCGCAAGAGCTATGGAATCCCATCCACCGCCAAAGTTACGGTCGATGAGCTCCAGCAGCATTGCCGTCGATATGTGCTTGATGTTCTCGTAGCTGAGGTCGGTGATGCGCTCTATCGCTTTGCGACGGATTGCCACACAACCATTCTCCTCATGGCAATGGGAGAATTTCGCCCATCCGCCATTCTCATATTTGGCAGCATCGCGCTCATCCTCAGGGTTATAATGCACGACTTCGTAGGCCAAACGGATGGTGTTGAGAAGCTTCGGCTCGCTGATGCTGAAATCTTCTTCCTCGCGCTCCCTTTCCCAAGCATCAGCAATTGCAAACTCGTCCAAATCCCAAATGTTATTCGCATTCAGGTCAAGGATACTTTCCAGCGTCTTTGCACTCTTTTTCGCAGCCTTCTTCTTGGCAGCTTTCTTTTCTTCTTTCATTATTTAATGTACAATTTAATCATTTATTTATGTTTCGGGTGTTCTGTAAGCAGTCACAGGGTACTGAAAATAATGCTTAACCATTATCCGCAGAAAGCTTAACCATTATGACAATAATGCTTAACCATTATCCGCAGAAAGCTTAACCATTATGACAATAATGCTTAACCATTATTTGCAGAATGCTTAACCATTATTTGCAGGAATGTGTAAAAGCATATATACACAGGTCTTCCGGAACATCCGTAACTTCAGTCATTTAGTAATTTTTCCCCTTTAGGGGGTAGGTTGTCAGCAAGTTCACTCCTTCAAAATTGTTGAAGAGATTTGTCTTTGATGACTTGCTTCGTCTTTTCCGTATCAGATGAACGGAACACGAGTATGCCTTTTCCGGAAAGGAGGAAGGAGTACATATAGGCAATGCTGATGTCGGCTTCTGCAAAGAGAGCCAGCACGCGGGCTGCCTCGCCTGGCTTGTCTTCCAATTGGATGGCAAAGACTTCGGTGATGGTCGCTGTGATGCCTTGCTCTTTCAATACGATGAAGGCACGCTCAGGGTCATCACAGATAATGCGGTAGATGCCAAAGTCCTGCGTGTCGGAAATGGTGGAGGCGATTATCTGGATGCCAGCTCCCTTGAGCACATTCAGCACAGTAAGCAGCGTGCCGCGCTTATTCTCGATGAATATGGATAACTGTTTCATATTAAAGGTGAAAAATACAAAAGGTGAAAAATTCAAAAGGTAAGAAGGTGAAGAATAGAGGAAGGGGGAAGGTTATGCTTTGCGAAACTTTTCACCTTTTCAATTCTTCACCTTTCACTTTTTTACTGATATACTTTGCGTTTGTCAACCACGCGAACCGCCTTGCCTTCGCTGACGGGCAGCGAACCCTTTGGCACGAGCTTCACGATGGGCGTGAGCAGGATTTCGTCCTTCAGGGCACGGCATACATTCTTGGTCAGCGACTGTAGACGTGCGTAGTCATCGGTGAACATCTCTGCCAGCTCGACCTCGACCGTCATATTGTCATTGTCGTCGTCCGTGGTAAGTGTGATGAGGTAGTTGCTTGCCAGCTCGGGGAACGTCATGAGAATCTTCTCGATTTGAATGGGGAAGATGTTCACGCCGCGAAGTACCATCATGTCGTCGCTGCGGCCCTTCATGCGATCCAAGCGTACGTGATTGCGTCCGCAAGGACAAGTTCTGCCAAGCACTCTGGTAAGGTCACGTGTGCGATACCTTATCAAGGGCATTGCCTCGCGCCTCAGGGTAGTCAGCACTAGCTCGCCGATTTCGCCGTCAGGCACTGGCTCGAGCGTCTCTGGGTCAACAATCTCGACGATGTAATAGTCTTCCCAGAAGTGCAGACCGTTCTGCTCCTGACACTCAAAGCCGACGCCTGGGCCGCACATCTCCGACATGCCGAAGCTGTTATAAGCCTTCACGCCGAACATGTTCTCGATGCGCTTACGCTGTTCCTCAGAATGAGGTTCTGCACCGATGGCAAAGGTTTTGAGCTTTGTGTCCTTTCGCGGGTCAACGCCTTGCTCCTGCATCACCTCGTAGAGACGTGTCAAGTAGGACGGAACGGCATGGATGGCTGTCGTGCCGAAGTCCTTGATGAACTTAATCTGGCGCAGTGAGTTGCCCGCGGCGGCAGGCACAGTGAGCATTCCCAATTTTTCGGCTCCGTACTGGAAGCCGAGGCCTCCTGTGAACATGCCGTAGCCAGATGAGTTCTGGAAGACGTCGTCGGGACGCAGACCGACCATCCAGAGGTTACGCGCCACTTGGTTTGCCCACTCGTCGAGGTCGTTCTTTGTGTGCAGGATGACGGTCGGGTTGCCCGTTGTGCCACTACTCGAATGCAAGCGGACACAATCGGTCAAGGGCACTGCGGCAAGTCCGAAGGGGTAGGTGTCGCGCAGATCCTGCTTCGTGGTGAAAGGGAGTTTGCGCACATCCTCCGGTGTCTTGATGTCTTCTGCCTTGATGCCCATCTCTTTGAATTTCTGCGCATAGAAGGGCACCTTTGCACATCTCTTTATTGTCTCTTGCAGACGTTCTGTCTGCAACTTGTTGATTTCCTCCCGAGAGAGCGTCTCGTACTCGGGATGAAGGTAAGGTGATTTAACGTCCATGGTGTTCTTTATGGAATTGTTTTATGCGTTCAGTGAATAGTTGTTCTTGTTCGCGGCGGAAGAAGGATGTGCAGATGCGTACGCCTTGCTGGGTGCTGCCCATCGTGTCGAGCGGGAAGACGGCGATGCCGCAGGTCATCAGTTCTCGGGTTAGCTGCAAGTCGTTCATGCCCGGATATTGCACGGTGAAGTAAAAGCCGTCGGCCAGCGGAGCACCCATGTCGTTGTCATAGACGAGGTAGAAGCCATTGGCGAGCAGGACATCCTTCATGAACTTAGCCCGACGGCCGTACTCCTTGACATCGTCGAGGAAGTTGTACTCTCCCTTGACGGCAGCCTCCATCAGCGCAGCCATTGCGTGCTGCACAGAATGCGTCGTGCCGCTGGAAAGCGTGTACATCAGTCTGCCAACGAAGAAGTCGCCAAAGGTGCCGACGCCAAACTTCTCCTTCAACGGGGCAAAGGCGCGGTGGAAGAGTTCGTTGGAGATGCAGGTCACGCCGATGCGCTGGCCCGCATAGGAGAAAGCCTTCGAGGCCGAAACCCACAGCACGTAGTTGTCCGTGTAGCGTGCAACAGTGGCTTGGAAGGGAGCCTGGAAGGGATGCGAAAGGTCGCGACGGAAGTCCATCGCAAAGTAGGCAAGGTCCTCAAGGACAAGGATGTCGTACTGCGTGGCGATGCGCCCGATGCCCTTCAGCTCATCCTCCGTGAAGCAAACCCACGAAGGATTGTTGGGGTTGGAATAGACGATGCCGCAGATGGTCCCCGTTGAAACGATTTCCTCGAGCTTCGCTATCAGGTCGTCGCCTCTGTAGTTGTAGATGTCGAGAGCTTCGTGCTTGAGGCCGATGACGTCGCATTGCGTGGTCTGCACAGGAAAGCCTGGCTGGATGAGCAGCACAGTGTCCTTCGTGGTTCCGGCAAAAGCATGATGCAGTGCCGTGAAGGTGGCGAAGGTGCCTTGCATGCTACCCGTCGTCGGCACACATCCCTCGGGCGCGATGTCCACGCCGATGAACGCCTTCACGAAGTCCGAAGCCGCCTGCTTAATGCGGGGGATGCCGCCATTTGGCGGGTAAATCGTGGCGCAACCGTTCTTCAAGGCTTCCGCCTCTGCCTTCAATGCAATCTCCGAAGGTTGCAAGCCCGGCACACCCATCTCAAGATGAATCACTTCCTCGCCCGTCTCCGCCTCAATCTGTCGGGAGAGGGCCTGTATGTCGCGGATAGTGGCTTGGGAGAAGTCCCCAAGCCCCATCGCATCAATAATGCTTATAACTTGTTCTTTATCTAACACAACAATGATTTAATTAATATATAATGTATAATGAGTTGCAATTATGCCTCGTTCTCTTCTTGCAGGATTTCATCAACAATATATCGGTCGCTCATCGCTTGAAGTCCATGAACAGGGTCGGAAAAATATGTATATGTACGCGAATTGTAGAAGCGGTCGAGGGCTTCTTCCTCGCTGATGTTCAGCTCCTCAGCCAACATCAGAACGATGCGTGCTTGCTTGCGCCAGCGTACAGAATCTCTCATCGGGTTTCAGGAGTTAAGTTGACAGATTGTACGAAATGCAGATAGCTGTCAAGGGCGGACTGGCTGATAATGCAAAGTTGATGGTTCACAGGCTTATAACGGAGCTGCCCAAGGGCTTGTTCGGCGGTGATGATGCCTTGCGTGTAGTCCTCTACTGTGTCGATAACATTGTCGTTGGCCACGCCGCCCTCCACAATATCGTATTGTTGCCAGATGTCTTTGCCAGCACGACAAGCTACCACATAGTCGAGCCAGGCAAGATTGTACTCCCCGAATCGCAGCCAGCGGTATTGTTGCGCAAGTGTTTCGTCGAATTGATAGATGTTTAGCAGAGGAATGCCGTTGCGCATCTTGCGTTCGGTGACGAGTCCTGCCCAACGTCCAGCCTGCTCACGGATGTTCGTGAGGTAAAAGCCCTGACCAAAATCTAGACAACGACGGCCAAGAACTGTCTTGGGCTGCGGAACAGCCATGTATGAGCCATGATAAAGAGTAATCATTGCTGTGCCTCCCAGTTTTGGAGCGTTTCGGCGATGTCTTCAGCCACATAGTCAAGACTCTGCGTATGCAACAGGTCATAATGGCGAAGTAGGCGTTGACGGATGAGGTCTTGACGCTTCAACCTGCGGTACATGACCTGTGGCGTAATGCCGAGACGCTTGGCACCGCTCTCCAACGCCATTGTTGCGAAATGAATACGGTCGTAGGCGATGTTTCTGCTATTTGCTGTCGTTTTCTCCATTTTTCACGTTATTCGCATCACAAAAGTACAAACATTTCTTGAATTACACAAGTAACCTTTGCCTAAATTCTTTTTCTTCTTACATTATGTCCCGACTGCCGCTTGAATCGGAAATCTATCCCACGATTTTAAACATATCCTTTTCGCCAGGATGCTGAAGCTGGAGACGGCGGTCGGAGGGCGGGCAGCCGAACTCGCGGGAGGCCGCATCCTGCTTGCGACCGCCCCTGTAGTCGCCGTACCATCTGTCTTTTACTCTGTAAGCTATGTCTGTCTTCGTGTTTAGTCTTTCTTTCTTCCGAAATGTTTACCGAGCGTATGTATGGTAAACGTATCTTCTTTGCAATGTTTACCACTCATTCTTATGGTAAGCCTCTCTTTGTCGAGCAGTTTACCGACTACATTGTTGGTAAACGTTTCTATCTTCGGACGTTTACCACCCATGCTTATGGTAAACATCCGACCTGTCGGAAAGCTTGAGCTATATTTAATTTTCTCTTCCGAACATACCATAGGGTTAGTTCCGAACCGCTCTCACCGTGATACCTCCGCAGCGGAGGCTGCTGGACGATGACGTGAAGAACGACGAGCTAATACTCAGGTGTCTGGCATAATAAGTGTTCGACTGGTTGAGCGAGGCAGACCAGTAGTCGCCAAATTTGCCGGCATATTTGAGTTCCCACTTCTCGATGTAGCCACATGCAGGGAAGAAAATCCGTTTGGTGATGTCATTCATGCTGACGAAAAGGACACCTGCCACACCCGAATACTCCGGCTCATAGGTCTGCGCGGCACTGAGCCAGTAGATGCCGCCCTCCATCACCGTGCCGCTGAGGATGGTGGGTTCCTGTCCGTAGTCGTTGGTCGTGCAGGCACTTATCAAAGCGTTGAAGTCGCTGTTGGTCGGCGTGTACCAGTCCTTGCCCCAAGCGGCAGTGGCGGCATCGTGGTCGGCATCAAGCGTCGCCCATATATAGGTCGGATAATTGTCCTCGCTGTAGCCGTTGGCATAGCCTGCTCTCCAGACAAAGGTAGCTTCGCCCTCTTCCGTGAGTGTCATCGAGGCATAGCGTGGCTTCGTCTCGCCCCATGCGAAGAAGTCGCCGCAACATGTCTCGTAAGAGCCTGCAACAGTTGTCGCCCCGACGTTCATTGTCGCCCACTTCAAGCCTCCAATTTCCACATAATCATGTTCATCAACGATTATTGGCTTCTCGTCCTCAAATGTGATGCTGTCTAACTGCGAGACGCTGCACTCGATTGTCTGACCGTCTGTCTTGTGAAGCACAACCATCTGTGCCTTGACGGTCTGCATGGCTGCCATCAGAAGCAAGCTCGCAAAGAAAGTCTTTTTCATAGATGTAAACGAAAGAAAGTACATACATTATTTATATAATAACCACGAATTTCACAAATTTCACGTTCCGCGACTACAATCGCGCCTTGGTGCTAAAGCATCCAAGAACTGGCTACGCCCTTGAGTGCCATTGATAATTATTCGTGCAATTCGTGTAATTCGTGGTTGAAAGAGAGATTGTTTAGTGCCAGTTGGAGAAGTCGCGCTTGTCGTTGACGTGCTTGGCTTTTCCGGTGGAGCGTTGGATGGTCCCTGGCGGCTGGATGTGGATGTTGGGTTTGATGCCGGTGAGGGAGACGAGACGGTCGTAGAGCGGCTTGATGAAAGGCATCTGCTTGCCTGGGTTCGGCGAAAAGAACTCTTCGCGCAGCTCGACATCGAGGTCGAAGGTGTCCTCGTTGCCCTTGCGATCGACGGTGATGAAGTACTGCGGTGTGAAGGCCGGGAACTCGGTGAGCACGGTCTCTATCTGGCTTGGGAAGACGTTGACGCCGCGGATGATGAGCATGTCGTCGCTGCGGCCCAGCACCTTTCCGAGGCGAACGGCTGTACGTCCGCACTTGCAGGGCTCGTAGTTCAGGCTGGATAGGTCACGCGTACGGTAGCGAAGGATGGGCATTGCCTCCTTGCAGAGCGAGGTGATGACCAACTCGCCGACTTCGCCCGGAGCAACCGGCTCGAGTGTCTCGGGGTTGACAATCTCGGGCAGGAAATAGTCTTCCCAGATGTGTGTGCCGTCCTGATACTGACATTCGCCACCCACACCAGGGCCGCACATCTCGGTCAGGCCATAGATGTCGATAGCTTTG